>JAISKN010000202.1 GCA_031260925.1 Prevotellaceae bacterium
TCTTTGAGCGGCTCGATTGCAGGCGCAATTATCGCCGTAACGTAATTTCGGTTGTTGCCGATAACAGCCGCCTGTTCAAAATAACGGTCGGAAGTGAGGGCAGATTCGATTGCCTGAGGTGAAATATATTTGCCGTTTGACGTCTTGAAAAGGTCTTTCAGGCGGTCGGTCATAAAGAGCGCATCGCCTTCAAGTTTTCCGCAGTCGCCTGTTCTAAACCAGCCGTCAATAAAGGCATCTGCGGTTTCTTTCGGACGGTTGTAGTAACCTGTTGTGATAGTTTTGCCCTTCAACTGAATTTCGCTGTCTTCACCAATACGCACCTGAACATCAGGCATTAACGTACCCATTGAGCCAAGCGTGTAATCTTTGTCAGGGAAACAGCAAACCGTGGCGTTGCTCTCCGTCAAGCCGTAGCCGAAACAAATTGGAATGCCGAGCGAGCGGAAAAAAACTATCTGTTTTTCGGACATCGCTGCGCCTGCTGTCGGAAACAAAATGCCGTTTTCTATTCCCAAAGTCTTTTTTACTTTGTTAAATGCCAAGCCGTGAGCGATTTTGTAACGCAGCCAAAGCGAGAAAGAGGCTTTTTTGCCAACTCTAAGATGATTAATATTATACTCTTTTCCGACAACAAGCGCCCAAGTTACCAAAGCCTGACTAAAAGGCTTCATTTCATCAATTTTTTGCCTTACGCCGATAGAAACTTTTTCCCAAAAACGCGGAACGGCGCACATATACTGCGGCTTAACTTCGGGGATAGTCTTCTGAATATCAGCAGGTTGCGTGTTAAGATAGACTTTCACGTCAGAATATAAGCAGAAATATGTCCAAAGTCGTTCAAAAACGTGAGAAAGCGGTAAAAATGCGATTGATTTGCTGCCTTTTACCATCGGAATTCTGAGTTTGTGAATTCGCATTGTCTCTTCAATACTGCCCGAAGTTATGATAACGCCCTTCGATTCGCCTGTTGTGCCAGAGGTGTAAATAATATTTGCAATATCTGTTTCGGCAGCATTTTTTTGACGTTTTTTAATAATTTTTTCGTTTTCAGAATTATTTTCGCCCAACGTCAATAAATCTGAAAAATAGAGTGCCGATTTGCAATCTCCAAAGTCAATGCTTTGGTCAAACGCCACAATTTTTTTGAGATAATGCGAAGTTTTCATCGCCTCAACCGCATTGTCAAACTGCTTTTGGTCGCCGACAAAAAGCAGAGCAATCTGCGCATCATTCAAAATATATGCGATTTGCGATGGCGAAAGCGTTGCAAACATTGGCACAGAAATCGCACGATTGCTATAATTTGCGAAATCGACAATCACACTTTGCGGCATATTTTGCGAACAAATTCCAATTCTGTCCTCTTCCTTCACTTCGAGCGCAACCAAAGCCTGCGCAATAGTCTGAACTTTCTGCGAAAATTCGTTCCAAGTAATACCAACCCATTGAGCAAGAGCATCATTTCTGTAAAATAAAATGCGATGCTTGCCGCGTTTTTTTGCTTTTTCAGCAACAAAATTTGCAATATTAATACTCATAATTTTATATTTTTTTCAAGTTTTTAAATACTTCGGCAAAATTACATAAAAATATTAAATAATCAAAAAAATGGTTCTTAATAATTTTTTTGAAGTGCAATTAGTTTTTAAAAATTATCAAGATAATAGAAAAACAAGAAAATAAAGAAAATAAAATAAAGAAACCTGTCATTCCCGCGAAGGCGGGAATGACATTTATACACTGTAATAAGGAGATTCCCGCCTGCGCGGGAATGACACCTGCTTTTTTAGTTATTAATGCGAATCAGGTGTAAAATTTTATATTTTGATGTTTTTTTGTACCGTTAGGCACATTATATTGGTAGAAAAATGATTTACCCCCAAATCTTTGTGCCGTTAGGCACAAAATGTTGGTAGCAAACGTAATTTCACACACAACAGCCGTCCCGTATGGGACGGAATGTAAAAAATAATTAACGCATTTCGTACCTAACGGCACGAAAAAGAGGGTGAAACGGATTTTCTACCAATATTCTGTCCCTAACGGGACAAAAAACATTGAATTTTGGAATTTCAACTCCTGATTCGCATAATTTGCAAGTTACTAAATACAACACGGAAACTTGAAAATTATAACAAAAAATCCAAAAACCAAACTCTCCCCTTTGTAAAAGGGGAGATGTCCGACGGACAGAGGGGTTTTAGAATAAAAAACCTAAAAAAGCGCGCTGCAATGTCTGCAACGCGCTTTAATTTTACATTCTAAATTTTACATTCTAAATTTATTTAACTATTGCCTTGTACGCTTTATTGCCGATTTTTACAATATAAACGCCTGCAAGCAGATTGCGGTTTGGCACTTGTTTGCCTGTGAGGTTATACACTGTAAAGTCGTCTGCGCCAACAGCAAAGATTTGATGGTCGTGTGAGTAGATAATAATGTCAGAGGTTGGAACGTCTTTGATGTAGGTAGACATACAATCTTCATCTATAGGGGCGGTTCCACTATCATAACCACGTAATACATTGTCTCCTAAATTTGTTATCTCATAAACCTGGTCAGAACTGATATTAAGAATATCTATTGTTCTTTGCCAAACTGCACCTCCGCCATCTACACACGAAATAACAATATTAATAGGGGTACTGTTGAAAGTATATTTAAACCAATCGGGGTTACTTTCTGAACAGAGTTGGGTCATCGGTACATAGGCACCAGCAACACAATTATTCCAACTATAAACATACAAGTTATCTGACCAACCAAGAGCCTCCAAAGGATTTTTAACTTTGATTGTTATAGGATTGGCATCTGAAATTGCAACAGGCTCTGTGGTTGTATAAACCATATGTTTGTTATTATCATCACCATCATACCATCTATCCTCTGAAATTGTAAACCATGCAGATTCTGTTATTATGCCAGTTCCTAATGATTCATTGTTGTTATTACCTCCCAAAACACCTGAATAGTCATTTACAAACATTACATTAATGCTTTGTACTTCTATAGGAAACTCGTATCTTACCCAATCTTCACAACTAATTTCAATCAATGTTGCCTTTGGCAATGCCGTTGTAATAGAATTTGCATCACCCCAATAATGAACATAAATATCATCTTGGTCTCCCCAACTTGCAGGCAGTTTAGCCGTAACAACTATCGGCTCAACTACTTTAACGATTACTTCGTCCGACTCGGCTGTGCAACTACCTTCGGTAAATACTGCCTTGTAGGTGTATGTGCCAAGTTCAAGCGCGCCTATGGTAAGGGTTTCATCGGTTGCTTCAGAAACAAGTTCGTACTCGCCGCTGCCTACTTTTTTGTACCACGAAATATCACCTGCATAGGCATCAGTTATAGAAATAGTTGCAGTCTCGGTGTTTCTCATAAACGGCGCAGATGCCGCTATTGTGCCTGCTGCTGCTGCTGGATTAACTGTAACTTCTATCGCGTCATTAATATCAAAGACTATTTTGCCTTCGCCGCAGGTAGTGGTAGTATAGACGTATGGGTCGGTTGGGTCGCCTTTTGCGCGACCAAGCATATAATATGTGCCTGGAGTAGTAAATTGTACTGTGCGGGCAACTGTCGTTTTGGTACAGCCATCGTCTCCATGTGGTGATTGGTATTCTGCACTGAAATCTCCACCCCAAAGCCAATCAGTTCCGTCTGGATTTTGTCCATAACCTACCTGAGAAGAAGTCCAATTATCATTCCAGTTATGTTCAAAAGTATATGTTACACTTTCGCCAGCACAAATCACTTTGTTGGTGGTTTCAGTAGAATGGGTTTTGATAGAAATTGATGGTGGTACGGGTTGGAATGGCACTATCTCGCCTGATGCAAGTTGTTGTGCGGTATAGTCTGATACTGGCAAGGGCAGAGGCACTTGCAAAAATCGTACCTGCGCTAATTGGTCGTCTGGCAAACTTGTTGTAGTTGTGCCGATAAATAATTTGCCATTTTCACCCTGTTCTCCTGCTGTTTCTTTCCAATTTTTTATAGTAAAAACACCTGCCGCAGCCCAGTCGCCTGCTGTGTATGCAGGAAATTGCAGGTTAGGCGTGTATGTGCTTGTGCCGTCAAACACTATTCCGCCGCCGTTGGCAGTGAGTTTGAGTTTTCCTGTCGTTGCAGTCCTTGATACTGTGCTTTGCAAATAACCGCCGTCTAAAATCACATCTTGAGCGTTTGGTATGGAAGTTGCATTTTGTATTAACAGCAAACCTTCCTGTATTGTAGCAGTGCCGTTTATGTCTGTGCCAGACACTATCACTATTGTACCTGTGCCTGTTTTGGTAAAGTTGCCTACTGCTATGCTTGAAAGCAGTCCGCTGTTTGGGTTGGTGTTGCCTGTTGTAGTGAAGGAATTATTTGTGCCAACTGTAATATTTCCGCGAGTTTCCGCGTTTTCCGCTCCACCTCCTCCTGCATTTGCAGTTATTGCAGAAAAGGTTACTCCATTTGCACCAAAAACATAAACATCACCACCGCTGCCTCTCAATCCTGTGCCGACTGCACTACTTGCAGAGGTATTTGTGTTACCTTGGTTTCTTATTATATAACCGTTGTCGGCAATCAAAGAAATTCTGCCGCCATTGCCTGCCGAAGCGTTGTTGGCAGTTCCGCCGCCGCCAGTCATAGTCCATTCTCTATTGCCTGTTATTTCGATGTTTCCTGTTGTGTGCATAGATAAATTTCCTGCATTACCTCCTTTGCCGCCTGTGCAAGAACCACCCCTATTCTCAAAAATAAGAGCTGCAGTAATTTTTATATTTGAAGCATTTATTTCAATATTACCGCCGTTACCGCCATTATTGAGAGTGCCGCTATGTCCGTAATTGTAAAAACCAATTGAATTTGTTGTTGTTATAATCAAAGAATCTTCAGCATTAATAGTAATATTGCCGCCATTGCCGCCTGCAACATTATTTTCTCCTTGTCCTCCAAGTGTATTCATAGATGTTGTCCCCCAAATAATATTGCCAAGGGTTGATGTCATGGCAATATTACCGCCGTTACCGCCTTTTTTTGATGTATCTGTTCCTCTGCCTGTGCCTCCGTTTGCCTTAAAATAAAATGCTTTACCACCAAAGTCTACTTTACCAGCAATAATTGTGATATTACCGCCATTGCCGCCATTAGCAGGAGCAGTGCCTGCCTCTCCGTGTGTATCAATACCGTCGGTACTGCCCGTAAAAATTCCTGCACATTCTATCAGAACATTACCGCCGGTTCCGCCGTCTTGTCCTGCAGCACCTGGCACACCATTAGTGTAAAGGCGCGAAGCAACTGCCATAGTGATATTGCCTGTTTCTGTTCTTAAAGTAATGTCGCCGCCACTTGCACCTGCACCTTGTCCCATCGTTTTTATTCCATCTCCGTGGTTAAGTGTAATATTGCCTTGTGCCTGAAGAACAATATTGTGCGCCTTATAGCCGTTTTGCGATATAAGAGTGAGAGCGTTCGAGGTCAGAATATCACCGCCTGCCTGCCAAGTAGTAGTGTGTGCAGGGTTAGCCGAATTGTGCCGTATTTGCACTTCGGCGTTTGTGGTAATGTTTCCTGGAGCATTGATTACTACATCTCCAGCAGGATTGGTGCCATCGCCAGTATCCATTCTAGAACTAATGTCCGCTGAAGTAACATAGGCATCTGCCGCTGCCGTTGGCGCAAATATATATGTGCCGCCTGCATAAGTCCAATCTCCATTAGCAGTAGCAGTATTACCGACAGATACGTTCTGTCCGTATGTGTTTGCTGCGCAAACACATAACAGGAATATTCCTGTAAAAATTTGTTTGAGTTTTTTCATAGTGTTTTTTAGTTTTTATTAGATTAAAATGTTAAGAAAATTTTTAGATTTTTTGGTTTTTTTGCCCAAGGCGTTGCCTTTGGGTTGAAATTGTGTTTTTAAAATATGTATTTTTTGCCGTTTATTGTAGGGGCAGGGCGTGCCTTACCCCTACGAAACGTCTTTTTTTTACCCCACCCCGACCCTCCCCGCAGGGGAGGGAGAACCCAAACTTGAAATTTTTTACTTAGTTTGCAATTCCCCACACTCCCTCCCCTGCGGGGAGGGTTGGAGTGCGGGTTTTGAACTGTTCCCGACACTCTCCCCTTTTTTAAAGGGGGGCGGGGGGGTTAAAGATGGTTAATTTTTATTTTTGGAATTAATAACTAAATATAGGGAACTTCCAATAATTGACAAAAAATCAAAAGCAGGTGTCATTGCGGGCTTGACCCGCAATCGCTCGCAACTGTTTTTCAATCGATTGCGGGTCAAGCCCGCAATGACACGATATGTTCTTTTTATCTCGCATATTGAAAAGTTTAATTTTTAGCAATTCCTTATTTTTTTAATTGTCTGAATCAGGATTTACAGGATTTTAGGATTTTCAGAATTAAAAAAATCCTGTAAATTATTTAATTCTGAAAATCCTGATTCTGACAAATTGTTTTTTATTTTTTAATAAATTTAATAACCTGATTGTTGATTTGCAAGAAATAGATACCGCTTGCCAAACCGCTCACATTAATTGAATGAGTATCAAGTAATGAGTAATGAGTATCAAGTACAGTTTTGCCTGTGATGTCTAAAATTCTTACATTATTCATTGTTAACTGTTCATTATTAATTATGAAAAGTTCATCAACGGCAGGATTTGGGAAAATCGAAATCTGATTTTCTGTTGCCTCGTCAATGCCAGAAACAACTATTGTCCAAACATAAACATTTGATACTACATTTACATAATCACCGCCGCCAACGGCTGTAACTGTTACATCATACTCGCCCTCTGTTGAGAAATAGATAATATCGCCCGAAGATGCAATTATTTGCGTATGAACAACATTGCCCTGTCCATCTTTTATTGTAACAATAAAGTATGTCGCGTGCTGGTCGGCTGGCGCAAATGTAATAACGCCGTTGTTTGTAATATTTGTAATAACAGGCTGCTCCAAAACAGGATTTTCAGAAGTTATTACCCAGGTATAAGGGTCAGATATTACATTCTCATAAACTCCGCTGCCAATAGCAGTAACAGTTACGTTGTATGTGCCAGCCACAGAGTAGTTAATAGAACCGCCCGATGTAATAATTTGTGAATGAACAATATCGCCATTTGAATTTTTAACAATAACAAAGAAATAATCTGCATTCTGGTCGGCTGGCGCAAATGTTATTGAACCGTTATTTGTAATATTTGTAATAACAGGTTTCTCCAAAGTTTCAGGATTTACAACTCCTCCCTGAATTACCCAAAGATAAGGCTCTGAAACTTCGCTGTCGAAATAGACAACGTTATCGCCTTTTGCCTGAATGGTTACCGCATAACTGCCCTCCGTTGAGAAGTTGATTGCCGCTCCTGTGCTGTTGATGCTTTGCGTATGAACAACCGCGCTCAAAGCGTTTTTCACAATGACTTCAAAGTTTGTTGCATTTTGAGCAACAGGCGTAAAGGTGATTATTCCGCCGTTTGTGATATTTGAAATTGTCGGTTTTGCCAAAATTGCACTGATTGTCCAAACATAAACCTCTGAAACTGGGGAGTTTAGATAAACTGTGCCGTCTCCGATTGCCTGAACAGTTACAGAATAAACGCCTGCATCTGAGAAATTGAGCGTTGCACCTGAACTGTTAACTGTTTGTGTATGAACAGTTTCATTTTGAGCATTTTTAATAATGACTTCAAAATTTGTTGCATTTTGAGCAACAGGCGCAAAGGTAATAACTCCTGCGGGAGTAATGTTTTGAATTGTCGGTTTTGCCAAAGTTGCGCTCAAAGTCCAAGTATATGGGTCTGAAACATCTGAATGAGAATATATACCGCCGCCTCTTGCCTGAACGGTAACGCTATAAACTCCCAAAGTTGAGAAGTTGATAATGTCGCCAGAGCCGTAAATCGTTTGTGTATGCACAGTTGCCTCAGCACTGTTTTTAACAATAACAGTAAAACTGCTTGCCATTGGGTCTGCTGGCGCAAAGGTAATAACTCCTGTGGGAGTGATATTGGTAATTGTCGGCTTTTGCAGCGGAGTAACCACGTTCGACAAAGTCTGAAACGCTACAAAGATATTTTGACAACTTGCATTGCCTGTGAGCGAGTTCGTATTGCCGTGATTATCTGTTACTACAATGTTGTATGTGTAACTTGTCAATTGCTGCAAAGATGGAATATTATAAATTCCGTTTGCAGGCAGCGGCGCGTTAAACACAACGTTTGGCAAAACGCCGTCAACATCGCTAAATGTTACATTTTCAATCGGGTATGTGCCTGCAACAATATTCATATAAATATTTGCCTGATTGCTTGTTGCGTCAATAGCCGATTCGGGTATCTGCGTGCAGCCAAGTCCATTTGTTACCGCGTTTGCAATAACAGGACAACTCAAACTCAAACATTCGTTGCCGATAACCCAGTCAGTAGCCGTAGTATTAAGCACTGTCCAGTTGCTTACCTGAACGCTTCCAGTTCCGTCTGCATAAGAGCCGTCTGTGCCTGTTCCATCAATGGTGTTTTGATAACGCGGAGGATAGCCCGAAATTGTCCAGCGAAGTTGATTTGTAGCGGTTAAGCCTCTGAACGAAACAATATCGCCCTCATTAAATCTGCTGCCTGACGGCAAAGCAAGTTGAATTGTGTTTGCTGCCGGCAATGTGCGGGTAACTGCTACCTCTATGTCATTGATTTTAATTTTTCCGCCTGCCAAAGATGCTGTGCCTGTTGCCCATATTACATTGCCTGTCGGCTCGTATGGCGCGAGAGCAACTAAAAGAGCGGTTGAATCTGAGTTAAGAGAAAGATTCATATATACAGGTCTGTTATCGCTGCCGCCGCCGTCTCCAAGAAAGAGGCTGCTGTAACTTGTGCAGGAAAATCCTGTGCCGAAAAGTCTAACTCTCGGTGCATTATGCAGTGAATTTACACCTCCGCCCTGAAAAGTGAGCAATCCAACACCCTGAAAATATATTGAACGGTAAAGCGAGCCGCCAGTCCATTTTACTGTAACCAACTGATTTACATTGCCGCTTGCATCAGGCGTAAGAACACTTGGAACTGCCTCATAACCTTTTGGCAAAACAACGCTTACCGCACTTTGCAAATGCGAACCTGTTACGTTTATCAAGCCCATTCCTGTTTCCATTATCGGCTTAAATTGCAGATAAAGTTTGTCGGCTGTAATTAACGGCGCGTTGTCGCAATTTGTGCCGTAAATATAATCATCAAGTTTAAATCTTGAATAAAGATTGTTATTTACAGGAATAATTTGGTCCATATTGCTTATTCCGTTTATGCTGCCATCTCTTGTAGTTATAATTTCTATTTTTCCGTCATACCAGATATGAGTGCCGACAGCAAGGGTCTGTCCGCCAGGTTTCAATTTGAAAACCTGCACGCTTGTATTGCTGTTATCATAATCTTTTATAAAATAAGCCGAGCCGTTGTGCGCGCCGATTGCGCCGACAGAAAAATTATTAAGATATAAATTTACGTCAGGGTCTTCGCCTTGTCCCCAAATTCCATTACTGCGGAATGCTGCGGTGTGTCCCTCAACGCCCTCAATATAAACGCGGAGTTCGCCCTCTAATCCTGTTTCGATAGTGAAAAGCGCGGCATCATTGTTTGAGCCTGTGTTTTGTCCGCCGTCAATGTAACGTCTGCACCAAGATGAATAATCAAGGTTGTCGGTTACTGTCCAGGCAAAAGCGGCTGAAACGGCAGATTTAATGTAATCGTCATCGCCAAGTGCGGTAACATATACATTGTAAATATTCGGGCTTGGTACGGTAATAATTGACCCCGAGCCTAAAACTGTTTCGCTGGCTACTGCCACGCCTGCCAAAGTTTTTACTTCAACCAAAAAACCGCTTGCGTTGGGGTCCGCTGGTGCAAAATTTATTAAGCCAAGATTGCTAATGCTTGTGATTGTCGGCGTGGGAAGAACTGCGCGAATTTTCCACTGATAAGGGTCTGAAGGCTCGGAATTAACGTAATTGCCTGTGCCGATAGCGGTAAGCGTTACCTGATATGTGCCGAGAGTTGAGTAATTGATAGTTTCGCCTGACGCTGTTAAAGTTTGTGAATGAACTACGTTGCCGCCGTTTTTCACTTCAACCAAAAAACCGCTTGCGCGTGCATCTGTCGGACTGAAAGTGATAACGCCATCATTTTCAATACCAAGAATCATCGGTTGAATTAATTGATTGTTATTGCAAATTGCGCCGTATTTGTAGCCGTCAAAAGTATAGTTGCCGCCCAAATTTAAAGTATTCACTTTTACTTCTATACGTCCGTAATATGAAATTGGTGTTCCAGCAAGAATTGTAACGCCTGTTTTGGGGCGGAAAGTTTGAGTTTTGATGTTGTTGGTTGCACCTACTCTGTCAAAAAAAAGTTCGCCTGAAAGTCCGCCAACATAAAGGTTTTTTAAGGACATTCCTCCTCTAAAAGTTGCCGCTCCCATATAATCGGTAAGGCTGACAACCAAATCTCCGGGCAATACAGCCTGTGTTTCGATTGTGCCTGCCTCTTGCACTGTTTGCCAAGTGAAATAGTGTGCATCTGTGGCGTCTGCCGTTGCCTGGTCGAAATTATAGAGCGGAATATTTGGGTTTGTAGCATTTGGCTCAGGATTGAAAAACGAGGTGCAGTAGTTCGATAATCCCGCAGGCTCGCCAGCGTAGGTGCAAGTCCAGGGGAATGACGCAGACTCCATTTCTCTGTAAGTTGCAGTGTTGTCTAATGCACGCACTACAACAGAGTATGTAGCGGGGATTTTCACATCAAGCGTTGCGCCCGATGTAGGTAAATTTTGTGTATAAACAAGAACATCGCTCTCATTTCTGATAAATGCTCTGTAGCCTGTTGCATTTGCACTCGTTGCAAAAGTAATAACGCCGTCTCCAGTGATGCTGGAAATTGTAGGCGTTGTTAGCGGCGTTGTTCCGCAATATTTCGGCAAGCCGTTGTAGGTGTAGGAGAAATTTATACTCGCATTTGAAGCATCAATGGTTGCCAGAGCAAATCCAATAGTTTCTACTCTGCGTGTCTCGTAGCGTACAGGTTGATTGCCGTAGGTAATCGTAGCCGAGCCGTGTTCAAGCAAATAGTCGTCCATTGCTTGCAGCGGAACAAATGTTACCTTCGTTTGCTCGGTATTCATAGACCACGCAAAAAACGAGCCTGCTGCATTGTTTGCACCGATTGCAACATTATCAACTTTCATATTAGTTGCCGGTGTTTGGAAAAAAGTTACAGGGTTTGTAATGCTGTTTTCTCTAAACCGCACTTCGCAAGGGTTGTTGCCGTAGGGGTGAATAGAGATAATAATTCTGCCTTCGTTGTCTGTTTCCCACGAAATGTAGGCTTTTGCAACATCGGTGTTGTTCGCCATATTGCCATTACCTGTGTTAATCAAGTAATAACAAATGTTGTTTTGTGCGTTGGTTGCACAAACGCAAAACAGGAATATTCCTGCCAAGATTTTTTTGAGTTTTCTCATAGTTTTTTTGTTTTAAGGTAAAATATTTATTTTAAAAAAGTTTTCATCGTATTGACAATCAAAAGTTTAACAAAAAAATAATCTGTATTTTTCTATATTGCAATCTATATTATTTTTTGACTGTGAAAAAGTCTGCAAATATAGGCATTGTAAAATATTGTTGTACCAACCAAAATCATAAAAAAAAACGAGAGTGTAATTTTGTAGTAATCATTTTTTGACAATAGATAAAAAACAGGTGTCATTCCCGCGCAGGCGGGAATCCCATTTGTACATTGCAGTAAGGAGATTCCCGCCTGCGCGGGAATGACAGGCTTCTTTATTTTATATTCTGTTTTTTAACTGTTTTTCTATTAAGTGATTGATAATTTTTAATGTTATATTTTCTTTGCGGCTTTCCACCTTTGCGCCTTTGCGTTAAGAAATATATTTTTTGAACGCAAAGGCACAAAGGTGGAAAGTATTATATTAATAATGCGAATCAGGGGTTGAAATGTTTTGTTAAGGGTGCATTCCTACGGAATGCAAATCAATATTTATGTTTTTTTCTACCGAGCGATGCAATCCTAACGGATTGCGAAGAAGTAGTTAGATATTTTTACCGAGCAATGTTTTCTGATAACTATCGGGAAACGAATTGCGGTGCAAATGCAACATCATTCCGTAGGAATGAATCGCTCGGTAGAAATCAAGTATCACATTTTCAGTGCATTCCTACGGAATGCAACCCCTGATTCGCATTAATCATTAAAAATTAAAAAAAATTTCTTACCTTTGCGCAAAAATTGCTGATAAATTATTTTAATTACAAATCATAAAATGTCATTTTTTATATGAAGAAAATTTTATTCACTTTTGCAGTTGCCATAGCATGCAATTCATTTATTTCTGCTCAAAAAACAACATTGAGCAACAGCGAACAACTAAATGTTATTCGCGACACATTATATAAATATGTACGTCATAATCCGACTTATGTATTTAAAGACAGCACAGACAGCATCAAAGCAGCCTACAAAGGCGAAATGAGCGGCGATTTCAACGGCATCGGCGTTTATAGTTGGGCTGACGGCTCGTTTTATTTCGGCAATTTTTCCAATGGCGACCGCAACGGCAGCGGTTTGTACATCGTGCGTGACGGTATGGCAGTAAAAGACTGCCCAACATCAACTTTTTTTGTCGGTTTTTGGAAAGATAACCAAAAATCAGGCAAAGGCACAGGCTACAACATTGACGGAAAACTCGTTTATTACGGCACTTTTTCCGAAGATAAACCTGATAACATTTATGAAACAAAGGGTTTTGCCGCCTATCGTTTCGACATTCTGGAAAGCAGCAAAACAGGCAGCAAATATCTCGGTGAAACGTATAACAGCGAGCCGCACGGCGTTGGCATTTATATCTGGGCTGACGGTAAAATCTGGTACGGCAACTGGCGCAAAGGCAAACGCGCAGGCAAAGGCATTCTGCTTAACCCCAACGGCGGCATAATGCTCGGCACCTGGAACGGAGACGATTATAAACAATGATTATTTTAGTGGTTAGTGGTTAGTGGTTAGTGGTTAGTGGTTAATGAAATAACGGTTAATAATTTTTTTTGAGGACTATAAGTTTTTAAAAATTATCAAGATAATAGAGAAATAATGCGAATCAGGGGTTGCATTCCTACGGAATGCCCTGAATATGTGATACTTAATTTCTACCGAGCGATTCATTCCTACGGAATGATGCTGCATTTGCACCGCAATCCGTTAG
>JAISKN010000212.1 GCA_031260925.1 Prevotellaceae bacterium
TTGGGCGTATTTCTCAGAAAGAAAGTAACGAGCCAATACCCCGAAAATCGTAAAACTTTACAGATTTCGGAGCGTTTTCGGTGCGAACTAACAATGCCGCACGACGAAAACAACGAACACGCCTGCACCGCTTGCGGCATTTGCCAAATGAACTGCCCCAACGGAACAATTACCGTTGTGCCTGAAATGATTGAACTCGAAGACGGCAAAAAGAAAAAGATTTTGGGCAAATATCTTTACGACTTGGGAACTTGCACTTTTTGCAATCTCTGCGTAATTTCCTGTCCGTCAAAGGCTATTGTTTTTAGCAATAACTTTGAGAACGCAGTTTTTACGCGCTCAAAACTCGTGCAGCAGTTGAACAAAGAAGGCTCAAAACTGCGCGAAAAAAAGATTGTGGAACGCTGATAACGCGGAATACGCTGATTTCACACGGATTTTAATTTTTAATAATATGGAAAATAAAGAACATTCTCTGTTGCATAAAGAATTGACAGACACTATTATTTCCTGTTTCTATCAGGTTTATAATGATTTAGGCTATGGCTTTTTAGAAAGAGTATATCAAAATGCTCTATACTATGCTTTGATTGATGAAGGTTTGCAGTGCGAAACCGAAAAATCAATAAAAGTATATCATAATGGCAAAGTTGTTGGTGATTATCGTGCTGATTTATTGGTAGATAATTGTGTATTATTAGAGTTAAAAGCAAATGAGGAGTTAAATCTTGCAAATGAAAAACAATTAATAAATTACTTAAAAGCAACTGATATTGAGGTTGGGTTGCTGCTAAATTTTGGAAAACGTCCTCAATTTAAACGGAAAATATTTTCAAACGAAAATAAATAAAATAAATAAAAATCTGCGCAAATTCGCGTTTTCAGCGTTATCTGCGTTCTAAAATAAATAAATATGTTTGAACAAGTTATTTTTTATACTCTCGCCGCCGTAATTGCGCTGTTTTCGATTTTGGCGGTAAATTCAACAAAGTTGATACGCTCTGCCGTTTATCTGCTGTTTGTGCTGTTGAGTACGGCGGGTTTGTATTTGCTGCTCGGCTATTACTATCTGTTTGCCGTGCAAATTGCCGTTTATGCGGGCGGAATTATGGTACTGTTTATTTTTGCCATATTTCTCACTCATAAACCGAATGAAAAAATCAAGCCTGAGCCGATTAAACAACGGCTTGCAGCAATGGTTTTGTCGCTTGCAGGCATTACTTTTTGCGCTGCTGTTATTTTGCAAAATATCACTCGCGTAATTTCGCTTTCTACAAAAGAAATTTCCACCAAAGAGTTGGGAATAACGCTTATGGGAACGGAGAAATTTCAATATTTGCTGCCGTTTGAGGCGGTAAGTATTTTGCTGCTTGCCTGCATTGTCGGTGCGATAATGATTGCAAGAAAAAGAAACTAATTTTTAATGATTAATGGTAAATGATTAATGATTATATAAGACAATTATATTTTGTCTTGTAAAATTAAATATTAGTGATTTGCCTGTTAAACATTAACATCTTAAATTAAACATTCATAATTAAAAAATAAAAATTAAAAATATGTTAAATCAATTTTTTGGAAATATTATTCCGTTGGAGGGCTACATTGTTGTAGGTTTGATAATGTTTTTTGCGGGAATTTACGGATTTATTTCGCGCAAGAGTTTGATGATGATACTCATTTCGGTTGAGTTGATTTTGAATGCTGCGGACTTGAATTTTGCCGCGTTCAATCGTTATCTTTTCCCTGAACATTCGGAAGGACTGTTTTTCGCGCTTTTCACGATTGTGATAGCGGCGTGCGAAACGGCAGTAGCAATCGCCATTATTATTAATATTTACCGTAATCTTAATAATATTGATGTTGATGCGTTGGAAGCAATGCAAGAGCCTGAAAGTGATTTTGAGAAAATAAAATTTTAAATTTTTAGAAGTGGTCGAAATTTTCGACCACATACTGAAAATCAATAGGTTATTTAAAGTTTCGATAACTTCAAAATAAAATTATAACTTATTAAAATCAATATATTATGAAATCAATAAAATTTCTATGTGTTTTATTCATTTTTTTGCCATTGAAAATTTATGCTCAAAATGAAAATATTGGAGAAACTCAAAATAATTTTATTTTGGAAATAAAACAAGTAGTTACAGACACAAATTCGTTATTTTATTACCCGTTATTATTGGAAAAGGTATTAAATAATGCAGATGAAATTACAGTAATGGACTGCTTTTATTTATATTATGGGCAAATTTTCCAACAAAATTATGTCGCATTATCTTTTATTGCAAACCCTGAACGCGTTGCATTTGATAGAGCGGCAATGAATGGGAATTGTAAAAAAACAATTCAATTAGGTAAAATTATTCTTGCTCGAAACCCTGTTGATTTAACTGTTTTGCTACATACTTCTGTTTGTATTGATAAACAAAAAAAATATATTGATAATGATTATTTTCCTCAAAGATTTAAAAATTTGTTATCAGCAATATTTTTAACAGGTGATGGAAAAACAAAAGAAACTGCAATAAAAATTGTAAATATTGAAGATGATTATGTCTTGAAAGGTGTTTTAGGTTTTTTAGGCGGAACAGAAAGTTTAGATTTTTCAATTAAAAATCACGCTTATAGTGTTTGGACTAAAAACGGAGTTAATTTGTACTTTGAAGATATTGTTAACATTGAAAATATTAAATTGCCAAAAATAGAAAATTAAAAAATCGTAAATCAAAAATCGTAAATCAAAAATCAAAAATCGTAAATATATAAATTTTTATGCACTATACATTATTAATTTTAATACTTCCGTTGCTGAGTTTTATTGTGCTCGGCTTAATGGACACACGTTGGAAGGCGCGTGTGGCAGGCACTATTGGCACTGCCGTTTTGGGAATTGTG
>JAISKN010000205.1 GCA_031260925.1 Prevotellaceae bacterium
ACCTATCTTTTCCGTCTTTTTGTTGATGAAAAGAAACTGTTGCGCAAACTCGAATTAGCAAAAATAACCAAAAAACCTGCCAAAAAATCAGGCTTTATGGAACGCCTCGAAAAAGCGCAAAAAGAGCAGCAAAAACGTTTGAGAGAGCAGCAGAAAAACCAGAAAAGAAGATAAAATTAATTAATGTTTATGTCTTTGCGTTAAAAAAGTTTTTTATTCTTTTAACGCAAAGGCGCGAAGACACAAAGACGCAAAGATTAAATATATTAAAAAATATTCTTTATATCTTTACAACTTCGCTTTCAAACAATAAATAAAACAAAATATGCAAAGTCATAAACTTCCACATTTATATACAAAAGATGAATACGAAAGAATAGGTAAAATTATTCTTGACTGTGCCTATGAAGTTTATAAAGAACTTGGTACTGGACTTTTGGAATCTATTTATGAAGAATGTTTGCTTGAAGAATTAAAAACAAAGAGATTGTTTGTCGAAAATCAAGTTTATCTTCCTGTTTATTATAAGGGTAAGAAATTGGACAAAAGTTTTAGAATTGATATTTTGGTAGAAGACATTATTGTCGTAGAACTTAAATCTCAACTTGGTATTTATGATATTGATGAGGCTCAATTGGTATCTTATATGAAATTGTCAAATAAAAAACTTGGTTATTTAATTAACTTCAATGAGGCACTTCTAAAAAATGGTATTAGAAGAAAAGTAAATAATTATTTTAATTAATCTTTGCGCCTTTCCGACTTTGCGTCTTTGCGTTAAAAAAATAATACAATGAAAATAATTGATATACTGAAAGAGGATAAAAATTTTGCATCGTTTGAACTTGTGCCGCCGCTCAAAGGCAGCGACCGCAGCAAACTGCATCAAACGCTTGCGCCGTTGTTGGAACTGCAACCGCCGTTTATCAACTTCACTTGCCACCGCGATGAGGTGCAGTTCGTTGAAAATCAGAATGGCAGTTACTCAAAACTGACTTTGTCGAAACGACCGTCTTCATTGGCGATTGCGGCGGCGATTTTCCAAAAATTCGATATTGAAATCGTGCCGCACGTTATTTGCGGCGGCGCGTCAAAGCAGAAAATTGAGAACGATTTGATGGACTTTGCCTTTCTCGGCATCGAAAATATTATGGCTCTGCGCGGCGACTGTATGCTCGGACAAAAGAATTTTATTCCAGAAATTGACGGCTATTCCAATGCAAATCAATTAGTTAGCCATATCGTAGAGATGAATAACGGCAAATATTTGGACACGGAATTGGTGCAGACAGCCAAAACCGATTTCTGTATCGGCGTAGGCGCGTATCCAGAAAAGCACCGCGAAGCACCAAATTTTGAAACCGATATTTTGCACCTGAAACAAAAAGTTGATGCGGGCGCAAATTACATTGTTACCCAAATGTTTTTTGATAATGAAGTGTTCTATAATTTTGTTGCAAAATGCAGATTATCAGGCATTAACGTTCCGATAATTCCGGGCTTAAAGCCAATTTCAACCAAAAATCAGATACAAAAATTGCCGCAGACTTTTTCGATTGACATTCCGCAAACTCTTGTAAAAGAGATTGAAAAATGCAAAACCGACCGCGAAGTTTATGAACTCGGCGTTGAGTGGTGCATTGAGCAGAGCAAAGATTTGCTGGCAAACGGTTTCAACGCAATTCATTATTACACAATGGGAAAGGCGGAAAATGTGATTGACATTGTGAAAAAAGTTTTTTAAATTAAGAAAATAGGAATTGTTAAATAAGTATAGATAAAGGCATTTTTATAATAAATCTGGATTGCTTCGGAAATACCTCGCAATGACGGAAGTCATTTCAGCAAAGGGGTACGTCATTGCGAGCGAGGAACGAAGCGAAGCAATCCAGAAAAAATTTACTTAAATGAGATAATATCTATATTTATTTTGCCGTTTTATTAAATATTTTAGTAATTTTGCACTTTAAAAAGTCGTAATTTTGCTAATCATTTTAACTTTTATTACTATGAAAAAACTATTTACACTATTGTTTCTCGGCGTTGTGTGTGCAAATTTCAATATTTTTGCAGATTGTCTGCCGCCGACAAATGTTCAGGTAATACCTGTATCAAACCCCATTGCAGGTGAAGGTATTATTGTGGTTTGGACATCAGGATCATATTCTGTTCCAGACGTTACTTATGACGTTCATTTTGACCGCGTGGGGTTTAACAATAACGACTCCATTATGGGAATACATATTAATCAGACGAGCGTTCTTTCGTATCACCAATTTTATAATGGAGTTTATACAATTACCGTCTGCGCGCATTGTCCAGACGGCTCGGTGGTATGTTCTACTCCGATTACATATATTATCAACAACCCAGAGTGGCCGCCTCTAATAATTTGCCCAGATATAGATTTAGGCGGAACTGTATCTGCTGTGGGAAATAAAGAAATTGCATTAGATTGCAGTATAGACAGTTATGTGCTGAAACCAAATATTCCTGTTAAGGGCGGAACAATCGACCATTATGATGTAGAGCCTATTCCATATAGCCCTCCATTACCATTTGTTGGTCTAAATAATGTAATTTTTACACAAGATAACACATTTGCAGAAAATATTGTTCCTTTCCCTTTTGAGTTCTGTTTTTACGAAAACACTTATAATCAGATACTTATAGGACCAAACGGAAATATTAACTTCAACACCTCGTTTGCAGGACAACTTTGTCCTAATAATTATACATATAGCGATTTTCCAAACACAAATATTGATGCCGAATTAAAAAACTCTATTTTTGGGGTTATGGAAGATATTGACCGTACTATTGACACAGGAACTATTCAGTGGGCTGTTCTTGGTCAAGCAGGTTGTCGAGTATTTTTAATATCATATAATGAAATTCCTCTGTTTAATTGCAATGAAAAACGTAATTCATACCAGATAGTTCTGTACGAGAAAACAAATATTATAGAAGTCTATGTACAAAAACGCGAAAATTGCCCAACTTGGATGAATGGCAGAGGTGTAATTGGCGTGATAAATTCCACAGGCGAAAAAGCAACTGTTGCGCCCGAACGTAATGTAACAGACACTTGGACAACTGTTACTGACAGCGTTAATACATCTGAGGCTTGGCGTTTTACACCAATATCTGAAAATGACAACTATACAATAAAGTGGTATAATGGCTTAGGCACAAGCGGCGCGCCATTTTCTACCGCCGACTCTTTGATTATTAATTGCAGCGAAAATTCAAGAACTGTAACCGCTAAAATTGATGTTTTTCCTTGTAATGACGGTGCTTTTACTTACAGAGACAGCGTAAAAGTTTATTGGAAAAATAAACCATACATTATTGAAGAAGCCACAGTTTGTCAGGGAGACCCATTAACTTGGAGAGGCAGAAATATTGATGTGCGGTTTTCAGGATATTATGAATTTGAAGATGTCGTAAATCAAAATAATAACTGCTGCGATACTATTTATCACCTGAAACTTACTGTAAATCATACATATCAAAATTTTAATGCGAAAGATACTATTTACGATGGAGAAGATTATGTATTTGGCGGCAAAATATATACGCCAAGCGATTATAGACCAATACTAAATATTATACCGTCAATGTTGCCGTATGTTTTTTTGAATGATACGCTTTCATCAATATATGGCTGCGACAGTGTGGTTTATACAAAACTTACAGTTCTGCCTTCCGTAATCAATGTCGAAACAAACGACAGTATAAACAATATAACCCTGTTGCTTGATATTCCAACAAATGTGCCAATAACAATCGCCACTTTTACGGTTATTTTGCCCGAAGGCATTAGCATTGATGAAGTAAATTGCGCACTGTCTGCGATATTGGCAAATAATTACGACCTTGAAATTATCAACAACCACGATGGCACTTGGACATTTAACATTATGCCTGCCACTGCCAATTCACAACTTTTGCGAAATACAATGCTAACAACCAATTATCAAGATATTGTGAATATTGCTTATAAAATTTCGGAAAATTTGGCAGACGGCATTTATACGGCTCTAATTACCGATTTGCATTTTACTTTTGCCGACAATACTGAAATTAATCAGGACATATTTCACATTATACTCAAAGTAGGAAATTCGGATACAGGCATAGAAACATTGCAGGCAACATCTCTGCAAATCTACCCAAACCCAACAAAAGGCATTATAACGATAGACGGTATTAATGCAGGCGAAACGGTAACAATAATTGATTTGCAAGGACACACCGTATTAACAGCAAACAGCGCAACAATCAATGTCAGCGGCTTGCCAAATGGTGTGTATCTGGTGCGTGTTGGTAATAAAATTGCAAAATTGATAAAACAATAAAGAGGATTTTTATCCACAGATTACACAGATTAACACAAATAAGAAATAAAAAAATGCAGTAATCTGTCATTCCCGCGCAGGCGGGAATCTCATTACTGCATTGTACTTAATTGGATTCCCGCCTTCGCGGGAATGACACTTGTCTTTGTTTTTAATTTGTGTTAATCTGTGTAATCTGTGGACTATTCTCTTTTAAAAATCTCTCTACTGCAATTTTGATTGATTTCAGCCCGATTTCGTCAATATTTATTTTATCGAATGGAATAAAAAACGCATCTAAAACATCATCTTCGCATTTTAATTTTGAAAAATCGGCAATTTCTACCAGAAAAAACAAATCCAAAGTTCTGACCGTAAAGTCGGAATAAAGATATTCATTCGGTACAGAAAAAAGATATTTCAGCGACTTGCATTCGAGGTTTAACTCCTCTTTAATCTCTCTTGCAAGCGCATTTTCCGCCGTTTCGTTAATATCAACAAAACCTCCCGCAAGGTCGAGCGTTCCTTTTTGCGGCTCTTTGGCGCGGCGGCAAAGCAAAAGTTCGCCCTTGTCGGAAACGATAAAACCTGCCACTGCCGCAGCAACATTCAAATAATACTGAAAACCGCACTGTCGGCAGATTTTAGATTTGCTGTTTTTCACCGAAAAACGCTCCGAGCCGCAAATCGGACAATAGTGAAATTTTTCTAATAGATGACCCATTTTTTTAAATTATGAATTATGAATTAAATTTTGGGTACAAAGTTAATAAAAAAATGTAAAATATATTTTAGGCTTTACTAATGAAATTGATTTTTTTATTTGCTAAAATTTTCTAAAAAAAACAATTCAAAAAAATTATGATAAATTATTGTTTTTTTGTTGCATACATAAATAATAATGTGTATCTTTGTCCCGTAAATTTTTTATTAACCAAAAAAAGTATTCATTATGGAAACAAGAATTCAAGCAATCAAGTTCGATGCCACTGAAAAGTTGGAAGCCTACATCGATAAAAAATTGGGGAAATTAGGCAAATTTTTTGAACAGGCAACTTCGGCAGATGTCATTTTAAAGGTTGTAAAGCCGGAATCTGCTGTCAATAAAGAGGTGGAAATTACAATTTTCGCTCCAAATCAAAAGTTTTTCGCCTCAAAAATTGCAGATACTTTTGAGCAGGCAGCAGATGAATGTGTCGTTGCAATCGAAAAACAAATTGAGAAAAAGAAAAAAAAATCTTTCAAAAACAAACTGAAAACGCTATTTAAAATGGATTAAATCTGTTATTTTTAATAAAAGTTTATTGATTAAATATTTAAAAATCAATTACTTATAAAAAAATAAAAAAAATGTTGCATACTATTGCACAAATAAAAAAAAATGTATAATTTTGCAGTCCAATTTTAAGTAAATTTTTTGCCAAAAATTGGACTGTTTATTTTTGCCTCTTTAGCTCAGTTGGCCAGAGCACGTGATTTGTAATCTCGGGGTCGTTGGTTCGAATCCGACAAGAGGCTCAATTTAATGAAAAATGAAAAATTTAGAATGTAAAATGAAAGTCGCTTAAAAATGGTATTCCAATTATACATTATTCATTTTACATTATACATTAAAGTAAAACTTTGGGCAGTTACCAGAGTGGCCAAATGGGTCTGACTGTAACTCAGATAGCTTACGCTTACGGTGGTTCGAATCCATCACTGCCCACTTTTTTTAAATGAAAAATGTAAAATTTAGAATGTAAAATGAATGTTGCTTAAAAATGTTATTCCATTTTACATTATACATTTATGAAAGTTTGCGGAAGTAGCTCAGTCGATAGAGCATTAGCCTTCCAAGCTGAGGGTCGCGGGTTTGAGCCCCGTCTTCCGCTCCAAAGAGATGAAAAGTCTCAAAATTACGAAGGGAGCGCGCACCAAAAATATTTTGAGGAAACATCTCGCAAGAGATGAAATTCGTAATTTGTTTTGCTGTTGTAGCTCAGTGGTAGAGCACTTCCTTGGTAAGGAAGAGGTCGCGGGTTCAATTCCCATCAACAGCTCAATTTTTGAGTAAATTAACTTTATTAAAAAAATATTATTATGGCAAAAGAAAAATTTGACAGGTCGAAACCGCACGTAAATGTTGGTACAATTGGACACGTTGACCACGGTAAAACGACTTTAACTGCTGCAATCACTACGGTGCTTGCAAAAAGGGGACTTTCAGAAGTTCGTTCATTCGACTCCATTGACAATGCTCCCGAAGAAAAAGAACGCGGTATTACTATTAACACTGCGCACGTAGAATATCAAACAGCAAATCGCCACTATGCACACGTAGATTGTCCGGGACACGCCGACTACGTTAAGAATATGGTTACTGGTGCTGCTCAAATGGACGGTGCTATCAT
>JAISKN010000006.1 GCA_031260925.1 Prevotellaceae bacterium
TTGACAATAAAAATAAAATTCTCGTGTCATTGCGGGCTTGACCCGCAATCGCTAATATGCTATATTTCAATCGATTGCGGGTTGTCATTCTGAACTTGATTCAGAACCGCAATGACACCTAACTTTTTAGGCTTATTTTAAGTGTTTAATTCAATATGTAAATCTTGAAAATTGTGTAAATTCTGTTAATTAATGACTGTCGCAAAATTAATCATTAATCATTAAAAAATAATCATTAAAAATTAATCATTGTTAGAATTTGTTTTTTTACGTTTTCCATCAGCCAGACAGGCGTAGAAGTTGCGCCGCAAATTCCGATAGATTTTGATGATTTAACCTTTTTTAAATCAATATCTTCGGGTGCGGAAACAAAAATCGCGTTCTTATTTACGCTGCGGCAAACTTCGTATAAAACTTTGCCGTTTGAACTCTGATTTCCTCCTACAAATATCACTGTATCAAATCGTTGTGCAAATTTTTTGATTTCGGAAATGCGGTTTGAAACCTGACGGCAAATTGTGTCGTAATAACGGAAATCAACGCCTTTTTCCACTCGAAGTTGAATTATATTAACGATTTTTTCAAAGCCGTCAAGCGGCATTGTTGTCTGCGAAAAAAGAAAAATCTGGCGTGAAAAATCTATTTTTTCCAAATCGTCTTCGTTTTCCACAATTATCGCTGAATAGTCAATTTGCCCCTCTAAACCAAGCACTTCGGCGTGTCCGCTTTTGCCGAAAATCACAATCTGCGCATTGGGGAAATTTTCGTGCGCGCTCTTAATTTTTTGTTGCAAAGCCAGCACCACGCGGCACGAGGCATCAATAATCTGTATGCCGTTTTGCTCTGCAATTCTGTAAGTTTCTGGCGGCTCGCCGTGCGCCCGCAACAAAACTTTCACGTTTTTTAATTCTTTAAATTGCTTATTATCAATGGTTTGCAAGCCAATATTTTGCAATCGCTGCACCTCTTGCGAGTTATGCACGATGTCGCCCAAACAATAAAGAGATTTGTTGTTTGCGAGTTCCTGTTCGGCTTTTTGAATGGCACGCACCACACCATTGCAAAAGCCCGATTGTTCGTCAATTTCGATAATCATTTTTGTAAACTAAAAGATAAAACCTAAAAACTAAAAGTTTTTTGGCTGCAAAGATACAAAAACTAAAAGATAAAACCTAAAAATTAAGTGCAGCACTCATTTTTTTAGTTTTTAGTTTTTTCTGCTTTTTCAATCTCTTTTTGCAGTTTTTCAGGTAAATTTTCCACACAGTGATGGCATTTGAACGGCTCGGAGTACATTCTGCCGATGCAGTAATTGCTGTGTTTGCATTCGCTGCGATAGGTTAAACCGTTGGTTTGCAGGTCGTTGATGAAGTTTGGGTTGTTTATCAGCACACGCGCCATTTGCACGAGTTCAAAACCTGCATCAAGCACTTCTTCGATTTTTTCACCCGAAATTAAGCCGCCGACATAAATTAACGGCAGTTTGAGTTCTGCGCGGAATTTTTTTGCATCTTCAAGAAAATATGCCTCAGAAAATGGCTGCGATTTCATCATAAATTTTCCGAAAAGCCGTATCATCGCTTTGAGCCACCAATATTTTTTCATATTCATATAATAGGCAAGCGTTTTGATTGGCATTGCTCCGTGCATCACTGTCATTGGGGCTTTGGAAACGAAACCTGCCGTCAGCACCAAGCCATCAACGCCGAGCATCTCCAATTCTTTGGCAACTTGCAGACATTCAGCGTGTTGCATACCAGATTTGAACCCGTCATACATATTTGTTTTTACCACAACGGCGATTTCGTTGCCTGCTGCTGCCATTACTTCGTTGATTACCAAGCACATAAACCTCATTCTATTTTCCAAACTTCCACCGAATTTGTCGCGGCGGCGGTTGGTGTATGGCGAAAGGAACTGCGAAATCAGGTAGCCGTGTCCTGCGTGAATTTCCACGCAATCGAACCCTGCCTCTTTTACCATTTTCACCGCTTTTCCAAAATCTTCCACGATTTGCAAAATCTCGTTTTCTTTCAGTCCGCGCACTATTGTCGGCGAATAGAGATTAAAGCCCGAAGACGCGCCGACAGGAATTTGTCCCGCCGTTTTGTAATGCGTCATATTGCCGCAATGTCCGAGTTGGATTGAGGCTTTTGCGCCGTGCAAATGAATTTGGTCGGTCATTTTTTTGAGTTCGGGAATAATTTCGGGGCGCACCCAAAGTTGCCCATCAAACGAAATTCCGCTGCGATTGACAGAGGCGTAAGCAACGGTAGTCATTCCAACGCCGCCTTTGGCAACAGACGTGTGATAATCAAGCAGTTGTGCAGTCGGCGAATAGTTTTTGCCCATATTTTCAAATGCCGCAGAACGAATAGAACGGTTTTTTAACTCTAAATTTCCGAGTTTGTAAGGGGTAAAAAGTTTCATCTATTGATTTATGATTTTAGATTTTAGATTTATGATTGAAAAAACTTGGTGCAAATGTACGATTTTTTTTAGAATTTATTTTGCATATATGTTTTATTTTCAAAAAAAATTAATACCTTTGTGCCATCATTTATTTTGTGTTAAAAATGACTAAAAACAAAGAAAATATTACCCAAATGTTTGGCAGAATGAAAAATTTTGCTAACACACACACACACACACACACACACACACACACACACACACAATTACCATAACTTAACCCCGCCCGCCCACATATCAGTTATAAAAGGCGCAAAGGTAGAAAAATTTTTCAAAATTTCAAATTTCAAATTTTCAAAGCCATATCTTGCAAAATGCAGGGTTTGGTTTTTTTTGCGTTTCAATATCACAGGTCTTTAAAATTAAGGACTAATTAATAATAATTTTAAACTTTTTATCAAAATGAGAAAATTTTTCAATTTGAGGAATGTGGTTGCGATAGCAGCCTGCCTCGCAACAGCAACAGTAACTTCGGGTTGCGACCCGGGAAATGAACCAAATGGCAACAACACAGTCGTAGAAAGTATCAGTTTGAACAAAACTACGCTTACCATTGCCATTGGCGAGAGTGCAACATTAGCGGCGACCACTGACCCCGCCAATGCCACAGTGAGTTGGACAAGCGACAACGCAAACGCCGTTGTTGATGCCAACGGAAAAGTAACAGGCAAAGCCGAAGGCACAGCCATAATTACCGCCAAAGCAGGCGAAAAGACCGCTACCTGTACGGTAACAGTCAGAGGCGCACTGCTCAACGGCGTTGTTTGGGCATTGCGCAATGTCGATGCAGTCGGCACATTTGCCGCCGCCCCCGAAAGCACAGGAAAGTTCTATCAATGGAACAGGATTGTGGCTTGGACAGGAACATTCGACGAAAACCAACTGATTAGCGGTTGGGACAGTTCTAACCCGACAGGTACGGAATGGGAAAAAACCAACGACCCAAGTCCGACAGATTGGCGTGTGCCAAAATTAGCCGAAATCGAAAAACTGTTAGATGCTGCCAAAGTGGGCAGAACTTGGACTGCACAAAACAATGTAAATGGTTACCGTTTTACCGATAACACCAACGATGCAAGCATTTTTCTGCCTGCCGTAGGCGAAATTGAGAGTAGTGGTTACCATACTCATTACGAAGGTACAGGAACTTATTGGTACGGCAATTATTGGAGTGCTACGCAATCAGATGAAAGCGAATACTCAGGAAAATACTTACAGTTTTTTTACGAGTTCCCGCAAGTCGGTAACGATTTCAAAAGCACAGGGCTTTCTGTTCGTTCTGTGTTAGAATAACAATCAAAGTAAACAGAAAAATCATCTTAATATCAAAGTTCAGACAGAGGGCAAAGGCAAACTCTAACAGGGTTTTAAACCCTGTTAGAGTTGGAAAAAATAGAGTGGAAAAAAATGTAGGGGCAAATAATTATTTGCCCCTACACTTTTTAAATGTAACACGTTTCTAAAAACGTGTTACGGTTGTCAGACATTCCATATTTTTAAAATATGGAATGTCTTTTTACAATAAAAACAGATTATTCAATGAATTTGTTCCATATAATTCTGCAAAATAATGGTGGCACTGATTTTGTCAATTAGTGCTTTATTTCTGCGCTGTTTTTGGCTTATTCCGCTGTCTATCATTGTTTGAAAGGCGAGTTTTGAGGTAAAACGCTCGTCATAAAATTCGGTTTTAATTGTCGGAAAATTTTGGTTGAGAGCGGCTTTGAAATTTTCAATTTCGGGTACAATATCGGCAGGCTCGTTGTTAAGATGTTTCGGGTAGCCGATAATGATTTTTTCGACAGCCTCTTTTTCAAAATAACTTTTTAGAAAAGGCAGCAGTTGGGCAGTTTCAACGGTAGTTAAACCGTTGGCTATCAATTGCAAAGAGTCCGAAACAGCAATCCCTGTCCGCTTGCTTCCATAATCTATCGACATTAATCTTGGCATTTTTTTTGTTTTTGAAAATTTATACAAAGATATTAAATTTTTCTTAAAATCTGCGTTCCAACCAACGCAACAGAAACACATTATAAACACGATAAAAAGTTTTGTCGGGCGTTTCGATACTGCAAATCATCTCTTTTTCGAGCAATGCCTCTAATGCTTTTTTAGCAGATGAAGCACCGCCGATTTTATATTTCCGCAAAAAGTTTTGTGCCTGAATTTCAGATACTTGCACCTCTTTTGCAATAGCAATCAACAGCCGCCATTGAACAGGACTTAACAAATTGTGGTACTGCATATAACTTACTTGTTGCAGGCTCAGTTGCTCATCACAAACATGTTTAACAATCTCAACAGTTACGTTTTTTTCTCGGCGGGCAAAGACATTATTGCAAATTAATTGCGTATAATAAGTGTGCGCAAATGTCCAAGACAGCACAAAATCAATAGCCTCGTCTGTGATTGTGTAATTGCGTTCTTCAAATTTTTCGCGAATAAACTGCGCATATTTTATTTTTGGAATTTCGCTCAAACCGAGCATTTGGGTACTCGAAAAAAACGGACGATTTGCTGTGTTAAACATCTCAGCCATCAGATGTTTTTTGCTGCCGCTAAAAATAAATTGAATATTTTTTAGGGTTTGAATAATTGTTCGCAGCAGTGCTTCGGTATTCGTTTCGGGGTAAGAAGCAATTTGCTGAAATTCGTCTATTGCCAATACCACTTTGACTTGCTGATTGTCCAAAAACTGAAAAATACTTCGTAAAGTATGCTCATATTCTTTTTGGTGGCTAAATTCAAAATGAATTTCAGGCTCGCCTGTAAGCGCATCATAAGTTATAACAGGGCGAAAACTTTTTAAGAATGTCAAAAAACGTTTTCCTAATGGTTTTTTTTCGGGGAAACGGTTGAAAATTGCCAATGCCAACGTTTCCGTAAAATCTTTTAAACGCAAACTGTCATAAATATCGGCATAAATACAGACGTAATTTTCTTGCTCTAAAGTTTCAAAAAGTCGATAAATTAGTGCTGATTTTCCTAATCTTCTGTTAGAAATTAGCGTGATATTTATCTCATTTTGTATGTTTCTTTGCATAATTTCTAATTCGCTTTCTCGGTCGCAAAAATATTTTCTTGATGCGTAACCTACTGTTACAAAAGGATTTGTGTTGTTATTCATATTGATTTTGTTTTAATTAAAAGAAATTTTTTGCAAAGATACAAATAATTTTTCATCACACAAAAGGTGTAACACTTTTTGTGTGATGAAAAAACAAAAAACTCTCGAAATTCGTAAATTTCAGAGAGTTATTTTTGTTGTCCTGAAAGGATTCGAACCCTTACACGCAGAACCAGAATCTGATGTGCTACCGTTACACCACAGGACAATATTTTTTCGGGCTGCAAAATTACAA
>JAISKN010000042.1 GCA_031260925.1 Prevotellaceae bacterium
CAAAGAAACCGTAACAAAAACAATGCTGATAACAGACAAACACAACTCTATCGCTAAACTTTTTGAAACTGACTTTTGGAACAACTTTTCTTAAAAGTGTCGCATTGACGAAGTCAGGAGATTGTCAATTTAATGATAATCTGCGTTTATCTATCTAATCTGTGTCATCTGCGTGCTTCTTGATATTTTCTTTGCTGTCAATCCAAATAGTAACGGGACCATCGTTTATTAATTCAATTTTCATATCTGCGCCGAAAGTTCCCGTTTGAATGTTTTTGCCGAGTTTTTGCGCGGTTTCATCGCAAAATTTCTCGTAGAGCGGAACGGAAATTTCGGGTTTGGCAGCCAAAATATAAGAGGGGCGGTTGCCCTTTTTTGTTTGTGCGTAGAGTGTAAATTGGCTGACAACGAGGATTTCGCCGTTGATGTCCTTTGCCGATAAATTCATAACGCCGTTTTCATCGTCAAAAACGCGCAGATTTACAAGTTTTGACGTAAGATATTCAATGTCATTTTCGCCGTCATCATTGCAAATGCCGACAAAAACCAATAGCCCGCTACCGATTTTTGCAGTGATTTTTTTGTCGATTTCGACAGAGGCAGATTTGACACGTTGAATTAAAATTCGCATAAATTAATAGTAATTGTTGATTAAAACCCTATTTTCACTCCAACCTGTGCGCTTGCGCCCTGTAAATATTGCATTACGGAGTTTTCGCGGTAAAATGTGAATGGGTTGTAGCCCTTTCGTGCGCTTGCCAATAAAAGATTGTTGCACGACAGAAAAATATTTAACCGATTCATTGCTGCTTTTTTGGTAATTTCTCGAGGAAAATTATACCCGATTGTTAAATTTGCAAGTTGCAGAGCGGAGTTTGACGTTAAAAAACGTGTTGAGCCAGCATTTGCGGAATAGGCATTGCTGGCAAGTCCGCCTGTTAATCGCGGAACATCGGTATTAAAATTCTCCGTCAGCGGATTCCAAGCGTTGAGCATATCTTTGTGCCAAGCATAAGAGCCGAAACCGTCATCGTGCATTAGTTGGTTATAAATATTATCGTAGCCGTAACCGCCAATTTGATAGGCGAAAGTTGCACAAAGTTCAAAGCCGTAAGCCACTAAATCAAAACCGAAACCGCCAAAAACATCGGGGCTTGCTTTTTTGCCTGTAAAATTGCTGCCTGCTTTTGTGTAATTGTTTGTAGTGATTTTTCTAATATCGGCGTTTGGGTACAGCAGCGAGCCGTCTTGCGCGTCTTGGTGCAAATATTGATAAACATTTGAAATATAATCAAAATCTGGATTATTTGCATCATAATACATTACCCACACCGCCTCGCCTGTTTGCGCATCTACGCCTGCATATTCGGGCAAATACCATTCGTCAATAGCGTGATTTTTTGCCAAATTACCCGACATTATCTTTTCGCGTTCTTCGCCGTAGCGCGTTTCGGCAGGCAAAGAAAGCATTTTTGAAAAATTATAATTTACGTTTGCCCTGACAGAAAAATAAATATTTCTTGTTCTCACTACCCAATAATCAAATTGAAAATCTATCCCGCGATTTAAAAGCGAGCCGCAATTTGTCAAAATAATAGAATACCAATACGGCGGCGACATAATATATTGTGCAAATATCAAATCATAATTTTTTCTATCATAAAAATCAATATCAATATTCAACCGATTTTTTATATTCGCGTTTATGCCGATTTCAAAAATATTGCTTTTTTCGGGTTTCAAATCATTTCCAATAACATTATTGCCGTAAAGAGCAATATTTCCGTTGCCTATAACGCCGTAAGAGGCATACAATTTTAGCGTTTCCAGCCAATTTCTGCTATTTTTCATAAATTTTTCCCTGTCAATTTTCCACGCGCCGCCCACAGCCCACGAATTTGCCAATTGATTGCCTTTTGTAAATCGTGAATTTTTATCAAAACTTACATTCGCCTCAACAAAATATTTTTCATCAAAATTATATTTTGCAGAGGCAAAAATACGCTCTTCTGATATTTTTGATGTTGTTCCTTGCACGTCATTTATAATTGCAAAATTTGACAAACTCAAATCATCAGGATTGAACATCATAGATTTGCTTAAATAAGAGTAATAATTTTGCAAAATTGTGATTTCGTGTCCAACTATTACATCAATTTCGTGGTCATATATAGTTTTTTGATATTTTAAAAATTGCTTTGAGGCAAAATTTTTGTAAGAATTGGTAGTTTTGGAAATTCTGCCGATACCTGCTGCATCGCCGTAAAACATATTGGCAAAATTTGTTTCTGTATTGGTGTAATAATTAAAATAATTTTGAATATTAACACTTAATTCTTTGCGGTACAAAAATATTTTAAACAAATTATTAATGTCAAAATTGTCTATTTTTTGAAAATTTTTATCTAAATTTATTATGGCAACAGGGTTTATGCCGTACATAAAATTTCTGTTATAATTATCGCCAAAATCGTAATTATCAGTTTTTGCGCCTGCCAAATCGTGTTCAAACACAGGAAAAATCGGCGGCATTCCATTGATAAAACCAAAACCGTTGTTTATTCCATTTTGGCAAGGATTGTTAAATTCTGAATTGTTGTAAGCAATTTTCAAGTCAATATCAAGCCATCTCAGAGGTTTGAACTCAAGGTTTGTGAGCGCGTTAATTCGCTGAAAATCTGACTTTTGGTAATAACCCTCGTCTTTTAGAAAACCAAACGAGGCGTAATAATCAACGTAGCGGCTGCCGCCCGAAAGCGAGGCGTTTGTTTCCACTTTTTTGCCTGTGCGCTGCAAATAATCAGCCCATTTTTCAGGCATATATTTATAGCCGATGTTGTTGTAGAATTTGCCTGTTTGGGGGTTAATCAAATTTCTGCCTTCGGTATCAAACGGATTGTATTGCGGTGCAACGCCGTAATAATCTGAAAAAAGATTGCCGCTTGCAAAATTTGCCGCAGATGCTGAGCTTTGCCCATTGATAAATGCAGCAGTATAAAGCCCTTGCCAGCCAAGTTCGGTATAGGTTTTTGGGTCGGTAATGGTTTCGTGGCGTTGAGGCACAAAATTTAAGCCAAATTTTACATCAATATCAAATCTTGGTTGACGACCCCAAGTGCCTTTTTTTGTAACAATATTTATTACTCCGTTTGCTGCCTGCGAGCCGTAAAGCAACCACGAATTGATGTCTTTGAACAATGTAACCGTTGCAATGTCGGCAGGATTTATTGCAGTAATATCGCCGTTGTAAATCATTCCATCAACCACAAACACAGGTCTTGTTTGGGCATTGATTGAATTTATGCCGTGTAAAATCATATCAGAGGCAACGCCTGTCTGTCCGTTTTCGGTAATTACCCGCAAACCAGCAAACTCGCCGAGTAGGGTTTTGGTGATGTCGGAAACAGGATATATTTCTCTTGTTCTAACTTGAGTACAAGCAATAAGACAACAATAACTTCTTTTAGTTGTATCAATGACAAGCGTATCAACATTATTAATAAAAATACTGTCGCTGTTTGTTTGTGCATTTGCATTTGTCAAACACAAAAGGCATAAAATAAAAGGTAAAAGTTTTTTCATATTTTAAAATTATAGGGATTTTCTTTAAACAGTTCAAGCCAATTTTTTAATACAAAAAAATCAGAATTTTCGTTCTGCTTAATTGCTGAAAACAAACGTTTTAGGTCAGGGTCATTTTTTACTGAAATATTTTTTGTTCGTCTTATTAAGTCGGGTAAGTTGTCGGGCAGATTATAATCAATCATAGAAATACCGCATCTTTCTGCATTTTTCAATATAAAATCTTCTGCGGCTTTGCTGATTTTTACAATATAATGAGGTTTTTCTTTGTGTTTATAAATTGACAAATTTTCGTTATGTTTTTTCAATAACTCAAAGTGTTTTAACAATGTAGGAACAAATTTATCATCATCAATAATACCCAACAAAGCATTATTCTGTTTTTTATTCATTTCCAAAAGCACTTTATTACAACCTTTCAAATGGTTATATCCTCTTTTGGGAAATGCAAGCGTTTCTGCTAAAGTAGTATCAATATAACATTCGGGCAATATCAGCAAATCTGTATCCATTTACAAGAAGTTTTCAAGGTTAAAAAATAAATCACCATAGTCATACGCTAATTGCATTTCTTCATCAGAAAGCCGTTTTGCCGTTGTTTGATTATCCTTAAAATCAAAGAGATATATAGAAGTTTCCTTGCGAGTTTTTTCATATTCCAAAAACGCATTAACCACGAGCGGACTGTGCGTAACGATAAAAAATTGGTTGCTTTCGGCATCAATTATATCATTCATAATTGTTTGAATATACGGCGGAAAGGCGTGCGCCTCTGGCTCCTCAAACAGTAAGACAGAATTTTTGTTTGAGGCAATGGCTGTTTTGTAGAAAATGCAGCGTTGTAATGTATCGGCAATGGAAAAATAAGGAAGCAATAAAACAATTTCTTTACTCACCTTCCGCTGAACTAAAATAGATTTGTCTTTTTTATTCAAAACTAATTGTAAGCCGCTTTTTTCAAATTCTTGTTTTATGAAATTTAAAACATCAGACATATTCTGATTAAAAGACAACACATCAACAATATTTTCACCAAAAGGCGGTAATAATTGATTTTTATTGTCTGATTTCCATTCGTTGTTTGAATTAAATGTATAGCGTTTTATACTGCTTTTATCAAAAAAAATAAGTTCCTTATCTTTTGAATTTGAATATGGACTACCTTTATCTAACAATTTAAGGTCTTCTAAAAAACTATATAACATTCCATTTTCATCTTTGCCGTGAGAAATATCCAAACAAGAAGGACTTAATCCAAGTTCTATTTCTAATTCTTTTAAATTTGTACTAATGTTACAAAAATTATTGTTTGACGAACTGTTAAATAGTTCAACGGCATTTTCTACTCTTACTAATTTGTTCAAGTTTTCGCCTTTTTCTAAAAACGGCACAGAAAACAACCCCAACGCCTCCAGCACATTAGATTTTCCAACATTTGGATAGCCGATAAAAAGATTTATCCGCCTGCAATCTTCCAATCTCAAATCTTTTATTGACTTGAAATTATGAATATCTACATATTTGATAAAATTTTCCATAAAAATATTTTTTTTGCAAAGTTATAGTTTTATTTTGACAGTTCCAACATTCTCAAAATCGGCTTGACCGCTTTTTGCCTTATTTGCTCGTCAATCAGTATTTCTGGCGTTTCGTTTTTGAGGCAAAGATACAGTTTTTCGAGCGTGTTGAGGCGCATAAAATTACATTCGTTGCAGGCGCAGGTGCTGTCGTTGGGCGGCACAGGGATAAACTCCTTGTGCGGACTTTGCTTTTGCATCTGGTGCAAAATACCGCTTTCGGTTGCCACGAGAAACTGCGTTTTGTCCGATTTTGCCGAATAGTTGAGCAACGCCTGCGTGCTGCCGATAAAATCTGCTGCGAGCAAAACGTGCTTTTTGCATTCGGGGTGCGCCAACACTTCCGCGTTAGGATATTCGGCTTTGAGCGTCAGCAGTTTTTCGAGCGAAAACTGCTCGTGAACGTGGCACGCGCCGTTCCACAACAACATATTTCTGCCTGTTGTAGAATTGATGTAATCGCCGAGATTTTTGTCGGGCGCAAAGATAATTTTCTCCTCTGCGGGCAGTTGCTCAATGATTTTTTTTGCATTGGTGGAAGTAACGCAAATATCGGACAACGCCTTTACCGCTGCCGTTGTATTGACGTAGGTAACTACCGTATAATCAGGGTGTTGCGCTGTAAATTCGCCGAATTTGTCGGCAAGGCAACTGTCGGCAAGCGAACAGCCCGCGAGGGTGTCGGGTATGAGAACTTTTTTTGCAGGATTGAGAATTTTCGCCGTTTCGCCCATAAAATGCACTCCGCAAAGTACGATAATATCGGCGGTTGTTTTTTCCGCCTCCTGCGCCAACGCCAAACTGTCGCCCACAAAATCGGCAATATCCTGAATGTCGCCCGTTTGATAATAATGCGCCATAATCACCGCGTTTTTTTCACGGCGCAAACGATTTATTTCTGAAATATAATTCATAAAGTAAGTCTTTTAAGTTGCAAAAGTACAATTTATTTTTTGATTTTGCGGAAATATATGTTAATATTTTTTTTGAGGTGCTATTAGTTTTTTAAAATTATCAAGATAATATAAAAACAATTAAATAAACAAAATAAAATGAAGAAACCTGTCATTCCCGCGCAGGCGGGAATCTCATTTATACATTGTAGTAAGGGGATTCCCGCCTGCGCTGGAATGACACCTGTTTTTTTTTGTTACTAATGCAATTACTGTTTAAAAATGTGCCT
>JAISKN010000059.1 GCA_031260925.1 Prevotellaceae bacterium
GAACTAACTCTGACGAGGTTGCTGATGATGCAAACTATCATGATGCTTGTAATAATCAAACTTTATGGTTTTCACAGGAAGTTCCTTATGGAAGTAATGTTATTTTCCATAATGCCTACGAAGGTGGTCAATGGGGCGATGGACATCAGGCTATTGAACTTTTAAATGTTATAAACGATGAATGTTATATACTTTCTTACGGTAGTGACAGTTATGGACATCTTGACCGTAATGTAGTAGATTGTCCTGTTAATACTTCTCTGTTGTCTGATAATCCGATAACAATAAAAGTTAAAAAAAGCAACGATTGGAATGGTGTAGTTGGATTGCATATTCATTATTGGAATGCTTGTGTGGATAACATTTCTCCAATGGTGGAAAAATGTTATAATAATGGAGAAACAGATGAAACTTGGTATGAATATGAATTGTCAGGCAGTCCAACAAATATTGCAATTTTATTATACAGTACATTTGGTGCTTCTGACCAACAAACAGAAGACATCATAAGTGTATCAACATCAACTTGTTATGTATTGAACGAAGGTTCAGGAGGTTCATACGGCAACAAAGGATATACTGGTTCTTCTTGCCCGTTAGATGTGCCTTGCACTGCAACAGGCACTCCTACCGTTACAGCACAAAAAGAAATTCTCTCTGTTCAATATTTCTCAATCACAGGGCAGTCTGTTTCTGAAAATTTCAACGGCTTTGTAATTAAAAAAACTATTTACAAAGACGGTACTAATTCATCTGAAAAATTATTTTTAAAATAAAATCTAACCTAACCCCACCCCCGCCCTCCCCAAAGGGGAGGGAGAAGCCCACATTGCAAATTTTCACTGAATTTGAAATATCGCTCACTCCCTCCCCTTTGGGGAGGGTTGGGGTGGGGTAAAAAAACCAAAACTATGAAAAAACTTTATCTTTCTATCATTTTCGCATTAATTGCGATGTTTTCTGCAAAAGCAGATGTTGCTGTAACGTTTGATTTTACGGGTTGTAATTGGGGCGACCTTTCAACTGCCACAATGGAAATTGTTACTCCCAACGCTGGCAATGGTTGGGATTGGAATACCCGCCACACAATGACGCGCATTTCAGGTAATTGTTTTACCTACACAATTCTGGGAACAATCAGCACTCTTCAATTCAATTTTTTTGTGAATGGGCAACAAAAATCGCAGGGATTTCCTTATACGCCAAATATTACAGACGGCGGCAGTTATTCGTATGAATACAACGGTAGTTGGATAGAATGTCCAAATTGTTGCGGAGGCGTTGTTACGCCTGTTCCATCTGTTGTGCTTACCGCTCCTGCAATGGTTTATGACGACGAAACAATCGTTTTTTCCGCTGTTGCGCAAAATTTTGAAAACCCGATTTATACCGTAACCGTACTAAAACCGTCAGGCTATGCGGATATTGGTGTTTCAAGTCCATACACTCTGTCAGAGGGCGCGGGCAACTATCTTATTCAGGTTGATGTGGCGGAAAGCAGCGCGCCTGCCGTTTCACTTGCGCAAGACAGCAAAACGGTGGAGGTGCGTCATCGGCTTGCTCCAGGCGAGGGCATTACTGTAAAATGGCGGCTTGCCGAAGGAACTTCTGTGCCTAATATGCACATTCACGCCTGGCAAACAGGCGGCGGCAACCTTTGCGGCAACTGGCCTGGCGAGGCTGTTACAATAGACGGCGAGGGCTGGTATTCAAGAACTTTCTCCGAAACAGAACTTCCTGTAAATGTAATTTTTAATAATGGCGGTGCGCCTCAAACGCCAAATTTGGAAAATATTACTTCAGATGTTTGTTACGAAGTAAGTCAAAACGGAAATGCGCTTGCTGCTGCTGTCCTTGAATGCGTAATTGTAAATCTGCCGAAACCTGATTTGATAGTAGAGGAAATTACTTACACTTGGGACCCGCACACCACAGAATGTCCGCAGCGCAACGATTTTATCACTTTCACTGCGAAAGTTAAAAATATCGGTGAAGAGCCATCGCCCGCAGGCTTTAATGTTGATTTTTACGCCAACTCTGTAATGGACGCCGTTGGCACAGGTACATATTCGCAGTCGGTCGGTGTCGGCGAGACAGTAGAAATCACTGCAACGCAAACCTGGCAATGTCCGTCTGGCAATTCGCAGGCAATTTCAGCGTGTGTCGCAGCACAGTTTTCTCAACAAACAAACAACGACTGTCTGAATAATTTTTCTATCGCCACCAACGGTTCGTGCGCCTCTGCGTTAAACGAAATTTCGATTTCAGATAAAATTTATACTGCGAACGGCAAAATCTATGTTTCAGACAATTCAACAACAATTTCTGCTGTTTATAATATTCTTGGTAAAGAAATGATAAACGAAAATTTGCCGCAAGGTGTTTATTTGGTAAAAATAAATTCTTTTGGAAAAATAAGCGCAGGAAAAATCATTGTGCGGTAGCACACAGTCTACCCGTATTAGACGGTTTTACAAAAAACGCAGATTTTTTTAATTAATAACCTGCGTTTTTTTGTCTAATTTATTAAGATAATAGAAAAACAATTAAATAAACAGAATAAAA
>JAISKN010000136.1 GCA_031260925.1 Prevotellaceae bacterium
TTTAAGAAAAGTTGTTCCAAAATCGACTGTGGCAACTTTGCTTTGCGGCTGACATATTCGAGACACAACCAAGTGTCGCAAAATATCATCAGAAATGGCATTAAAACCAATATTGTTAACTTGATTTATTGATTGGTCTATTGTCAGCATTACAACATATAAATTTTTGTTTTCCAAACCATAATATGAATAGACATTATCTTTAATTTTTCTATTGCAATATTCGTAATCTATGGAAGTTTTACACATCACAGCAAAACCCAGCGACCCTTCAATATTTTGGAAAGGCGCAAGCGGAAAATGGTATCGCACAATAGCAGATGCCAAAGCAGATATTGAAACAAAAGCAGTAAATCCAGCCGATTTTGAAATTAAAAAATCGTGGTTTGCAAAAAATAAAAAGTATATAATTATCGGGGTGGTAGTTATTTGCGCAATAGGGTTGATTGCTTTTTTAATCAAAACCCAACGGCGCAATCGTACAAAATTACCTCGCCGTTTGGTAATCGTGTTGCACCGAAAGCAGGTGCAAGCACATTTCATAACGGCATTGACTTAGCCACGCCGACAGGCACGCCCGTTTTGGCAGTATCAGACGGCATTGTAGATAAAGTGTGGAATGACACAAGCGCGGGCGGTGGTTTATCGGTACGAGTGGCGCACAATGGCGGTTATACAACAGGATTTGCGCACTTGTCGCAGCAACTTGTAACCGTAGGACAAAAAGTCAAACAGGGCGACACAATCGCCAAAACAGGCAACACAGGCAACAGCACAGGCGCACACCTGCATTTCACGTTTCGGTATATGGGGCAGGCAATCAATCCTCAATTATATTTTTATAAATAACTTAAAATCAGTGAATTATGAAAGAAACAAAGGAATATTTAACCATTTTAGCCTATGAAAAAGATGGCTATAAAAGAAATCGGGTAACGGCAAATCATATTTACTCTTATCGTCTAATAGAACGTACCGAAAAAAGCCATATTAAAAAATTGGCAAAATTAACAAGCAAAGCCGACAAAGAAAAGGAAAGAAAGTTGTTTTTGGCAAAGATTAAGCAAATTAAAAAGGACTACCCGCATTCCTAAAAATCAGGCACAAATTTATTGATTTTTTCAATTAATTTGCTGTCGGCGTGGTTAGCGTATCGCGTTGTTATATCAAGGCTACTGTGGTCAGCGTGTTGCATTACAGAAAGGTCATCAATACCCGATTTCAGCATTTCGTAAATACCTGTGTCGCGGAACGAATAAAGTTGCATTTTCTTAGGAATTTGCAACTTTTTTGTTACCCTGTTCCACTCGTGCCGATAACGCGCTGCCCCGCACATCTCTTTGGCAGGCACTAAATCACCGCCTAAAAGGTAATAATCTTTTGGGAATTTAGCAAAATCAAGTATTTTCAGCAGTTCAATAGTTTTTTCCGATAACGCAGCGTGCCGCTCGTGATGGTTTTTTGCCACTTCGCAGGGAATTGTAACGTATTTGTCCGTAATATTGACGTGTTTTATCTGAATATTACGAATTTCATTAGGTCTAATTAAACTTGAATAAACCAAATTTAGGACCAACGCAAAGCCGTAATTTTCGCACTCGATTAGATATTTTGTGATTTCTGTGCGTGTTTCGGTAATATATTTTTGCAGCACATCGGGCAATTTCTCATATAGTCGCGCATTTTCGCCCTCAAAAAATGGCGACCAACCGCCGCGTAATTTTTGGTTGATAGTTTCGCAAATTTCCAGCGCGTGCCGTTTTGCGTCTATTTTTCTTGTGTAACGTTGCTGAATGCGCTTTAACCTGATTTGTTTTCGCTGCAATACTTGCTTTTGCGGGTGAAAAGCAAAATACTCAATTATCCACCCACTCTTGTTTTCGTGCAAATTGGCGGGTAAATATCTATTGTTTGGCAGGATTTTTTGAGGTACGGACATTTTTTTTTACAGTGGTTAATTGCTTAACCACTGCAAAAAAAGTTTTGTTGCGTTTTTGTTGCGATTTTTTTTTTCCTTTGTTTGTTTTTCCTTTATTAATCGGCTTTTGTGCGCAGAATGAGACTCGAACTCACACGCCGTTGCCGGCACTACCCCCTCAAAGTAGCGTGTATACCAATTTCACCACCTGCGCATTAAGTAAAGATTTAAAGTTTAAAGACTTAAGATTTTTGAAAAGATTGTATATATTTTTTTAAAAATTAAACCATCAAACTTATCTTTTCCTTTTGGTGCCCAAAACAGGACTCGAACCTGCACGCTTTTCAACACACGCACCTGAAACGTGCGCGTCTACCAATTCCGCCATTTGGGCATTTGTTTCAATAAAATTTGAGCGAAAAACGGGACTCGAACCCGCGACCCCGACCTTGGCAAGGTCGTGCTCTACCAACTGAGCTATTTTCGCAATTCAATTTCAGATTTCAAAATTTCAGATTTCAAAATTCAGATTATCCCAATTTTGGAATTTGAAATCTGAAATTTGAAATTCTTTTTTTTCGGGGTGCAAAGGTACAACTTTCTTTTTATTTACCAAAACTTTTTCTGATTTTTTTCAAAAAAAATTTTTATACAAAAAAATCAACTATTTTTTATATCTTTGCACTTTATTTGCAAAATTAGAAAACAAAACTAAAATATTGATTATCAAACAGTTGATATTTTAATCGAAAAATATACAATCTACAATCGTAAATTAAAATAAGTGAATTTATTAAAAAAAATATTTAAAGCAGCGGGCTGGAATGCAAAATTTGAGTGTGAAATACCTGAGAAGTGCATAATTTGCGTTGCGCCGCACACAAGTAATTGGGACTTTGTTATCGGAGTTCTTTTTAAACAGGCATATAAATTAAAGGCAAATTTTTTCATAAAAAAAGAGTGGTTTAATTTTCCGACAGGCAAATTATTTCGCAAATTGGGCGGCGTTCCAATTTGGCGCGACAAAGAATATTCTACCACAGATTTAATGGCAAAAGCGTTTGAGGAACGGGAAACGATGCGGTTGGCAATCACGCCCGAAGGTACGCGCAAACTCAATCAGCAGTGGAAACTCGGTTTTTACTACATCGCACTCAAAGCGCGAGTGCCGATTGTGCTGGCAGGCATTGATTACGCAACCAAAAATATAATTATCGGCAAACTTTTTACACCGAGCGGAAATGTAGAAAGCGATTTAATCGAAATAAAATTGTTTTACAAAAATTTTACAGCAAAATTTCCGCATAAATTCGGATATTAATGGTTAATTTTCAATGATTAATGAATAAATTTTTACATAACCAAAACCAAAAAACTATATTACAAAAATGAATCCAATAAATCTTCTTTCTATCGGCATTGCAAGCGACCACGCAGGCTTTGACTTAAAAAACATTTTGGTCGAATATCTTGAAAGTCTTGGCGCAATAGTGTATGACTTCGGCTCACATTCAGAGAAAAGCGTAGATTATCCAGATTTTGCGCACCCGCTGGCATCTGCCGTTGAAAAAGGCTCGTGCGACTACGGCATTGCCATTTGCGGCACGGGCAACGGCATAAATATGACTGTCAATCATCACGCGGGCGTTCGCGGCGCGCTGTGCTGGCAGCCCGAAATAGCCAGACTTGCACGTCAGCACAACAACGCAAATATTCTTTCGCTGCCTGCGCGCTTTATTTCAAAATACGCTGCCATAGAGATAGTTAAGGCATTTTTTTCAACAGATTTTGAAGGCGGAAGACATCAAGACAGAATAGATAAAATTAAATGCGCCTCTGCTGCTGCTACTGAGGTTGTTTTGTAAAAATAAAATCAGGTAAAAATCAGGTTTAAACAACTAATTTAAACAATAATTAAAATTAATCATTAAAAAATAATCATTAAAAAATAAAAAAATATGAATTGGTTTGAATGCGGTGTTTCGTACCAAAGTCTCGGTGGAGAAACAGGGTTGAAAACAGAAAAAAAAGTTTTTTTGGTTGATGCAATAAGTTTTGCAGAGGCGGAAAACATTGTAAGCGAGTACAATATACCGTTTAACAGCGGCGAATTTAAAGTAGAAAAAATCCGCGTGGCAAAAATTGCCGAAATTATTGACAACGGAACGGGCGACCGCTGGTATAAAGGCAAAATCACTTTTCTTTCCGTAGTGGTAGATGAGAAAAAAGGCAAGGAAGTTGAAAAAAAGGTATCGTTATTTTATCTTGTAAAAGCCGAAAAACTGCAAGATGCAGTGGAAAATCTTATTGAATTTCACAAAACAACGCAGTCGGACTATACCATTGTGTCGGTTACCGAAACGTTGATTGAAGAGGTGCTGAAATATCAGGCAAAGCCGCAAGACACAAGTAATCAGACACAAGACACAAGTAATTAGATACAAGACATTGAAGAAACTAAAAGTTAAAAAATAAAAGTTAAGAACTAAAAAAACAGTGTCAGTCCCGCGCAGGCGGGAATCCCCTTACTTCATTGAAAATTGGGGATTCCCGCCTGCGCGGGAATGACACCGTATATAAAATAGAGACAAACGCCGTTCTATTTTTTATTTATAAACAATAGCATTTGGCCTGTATAAATTTAATTCATATAATACTGTTCCGTTTTTCCAAACATACGATTTGGTATCATGTCCACCGAGAAATACAATGCCTGTGGAATAAATATCACCCTCTTCTGAAATAGATATGGAATAAATTTGTGCATCAGAAAATTCATATAAAATATTGCCATTTTTCCAAATAACAGCAGTTCTTCCCATATAACCGCCAACATATACATCATTATTATGTGAAACAATAACACCTGAAGATTCAGATACTCCATTATTTAATCTATATAATTTTTCGCCATTTTTCCAAACTGCTAAAAAGCGTTCATCACCTCCTGCAACATAAATATCATTACCCGATATAGCAATTGAAGTTGCTGTAATGTTTCTGTTTTCTTCTGTTATTGTGTATAATGTTTTATCATTCTTCCATATTTTTATCTTGTATGGTTCTTGATTGGGGTCGTATGAGTTAACATATTCCCAACCTGCGGTATAAATATCATTATCTATAACAGTTATGCTACTTATGGCAGAACAAACACTCCCAGTAGTTTCAACAGAGTATAATATTTCGCCGTTTTTTCTGACCTTTGCAGTGCTATTAGAATTTCCTCCAGCAGAATATATATCATTGCCTTTAACAAAAAGTCCGCTTGTTCCCCCAGAAAAAGCGTATATAAGTATGCCGTTTTTATAGATATATGATTCTAAAGATGAGGTAGTTGCAACAAATACATCTTTTTTATCAGATATAAACAGTAAGTTATGAGGCTGTCCTAAACCTACTACCATATTAATTTGTACAGTGTCCTTTAATACTACTGTTAGCCCGCTACCGCCGCTAACATAAACAGCAGGAGGGGTATTTTGAGTAGTTGGTTGTTCGCAATCGCAATTCGGCTTTTTGCAGGAAACAAAAAATATTACTATTGCAAAAAGTAAAATGTTTTTTAATAATTGTTTCATAATACAATAAATTTTAAAATGTTAAACAATATTTTTAATTAAAATCTTACTATTTTTTATTTATAAACAATAGCATTTGGCCTGTATAAATTTAACTCATATAATGCTGTTCCGTTTTTCCAAACATACGATTTGGTATCATATCCACCAAGAAATACAATGCCTGTGGAATAAATATCACCGTCTTCTGAAATAGATATGGAATAAATTTGTGCATCAGAAAATTCATATAAAACATTGCCATTTTTCCAAATAACAGCAGTTCTTCCCATATAACCGCCAACATATACGTCATTATTATGTGAAACAATAACACCTGAAGATTCAGATACTCCATTATTTAATCTATATAATTTTTCGCCATTTTTCCAAACTGCGAAAAAGCGTTTATCACCTCCTGCAACATAAATATCATTACCCGATAGAGCAATTGAAGTTGCTGTAATGTTTCTATCTTCTTCTGTTATTGTATATAATGTTTTATCATTCTTCCATATTTTTATCCTGTCTGGGTTACTATATTCCACACCTGCGGTATAAATATTATTATCTATAACAGTTATGGAACTTATAGATGAAGAAACATTCACAGGAGTTTCGACAGAGTATAATATTTCGCCGTTTTTTCTAACATTTGCAGTGTCATCAGAATGCCTTCCAGCAGAATATACATCATCGCCTTTAACAAAAAGTCCGCTTGATACCCCAGGAAAAATATATAGCAGTATGCCGTTTTTATAGATATATGATTCTAAAGATGAGGTAGTTATAACAAATACATCTTTTTTATCAGATATAAACAGTGAGTTATGAACACTGTATCCACCTACTACCATATTAATTTGTACAGTGTCCCTCAATACTGTTGTTATTATGCTGCCGCCACCGCTAACATAAACAGCAGGAGGAGTGTTTTGAGTAGTTGGTTGTTCGCAATCGCAACTCGGCTTTTTACAGGAAACAAAAAATATTACTGTTGCAAAAAGTAAAATATTTTTTAATAATTTTTTCATAATACAATAAATTTTAAAATGTTAAACAATATTTTTATTGAATTAGGCATTTAATTAATATGCTATAAATGGTTATTTTTCAGCAAATTATAAAGATTATTTTCTCAAAATTTGCAATAACAATAAAATTCTCGTGTCAT
>JAISKN010000137.1 GCA_031260925.1 Prevotellaceae bacterium
TTTCTTCGATGGCTTTTTTATACATTTCTTCAATCATATTTAGTTCAATATAGTCATCACTATCAATATGCTGAATATATTTACCTGTAGAATTATATAGCGCAGTATTTCGTGTTTCAGCCAAACCGCGATTTTTTTTATGGTGAATAATTTTTACAAAAGGTTTTCTATTAGGGTACTGTTCAATAATTTTTTGCAGTTTTTCAATACTATCATCAGGAGTGCAATCATTTACAAAAATGTATTCAATATTCTCAAAAGTCTGTTGAAACAATGAGTGCGCACAACGTTCAATATAAGCAGAAACTTTGTAAATTGGCACTAATATGGAAACGGCAGGAGTCATAATTGTTAATTATTATTTATATTCTATTTTTCTATTTTTAAATACAATTAATTTCTGAATAATATGGGCGCACAAGAAAAAATGGTAATGAGTGAAAAATAACATTAATTTTTCGCCTAAACGGAAAGAGTTAAAATAATTCATTTCAAACTCTTTAAACATAAAAGCAAATTGTTTTCTCATCTTGTATGTAGAGTTTGGCTCTATAAACATTTCTAATTTGTCAGCAACCTTAATATATTCTAATTTTTTAATATATCTATCATAAAGTTTTTGCTTTTTTAGAAAATCATCTATTGATTGAAATAAAACATAACGAAATTTAGTACGAACAATAATTGGCATCATACTCAAATATCCAGAATAATTATATTTATTATAATGATATAGTGTTTCATTTACTCGTACAATTTTGTTAGCCATAAGAAAAATACGAGGAATTACATAACAATCTTCACCGCAATCAAAACCATCAGGAACTCTACAGTCTGACAACTCATACAGTTCTCGTTTTATTAGTTTATTCCAATGTACGATTGGTATTTTCTTTGCAAGCATATCAAAAAAATGTTCTTCCTTTGTGTGCGATATTAAAGAAGGCAACATAATTGTTTTGTTTTCTTGTTCAAGCAACACATCACAAACAACAATATCCGCACTTTTCTTGATTGATGTTTTATACATTTTTTCAATCATATCAAGTTCAATCCAATCATCGCTATCAACCACCTGAATATATTGCCCTGTAGAGTTATCTATGGCAGTGTTTCGAGTCGTTGCCAACCCGCAATTTTTTTCGTGATGAATAATTTTCACAAATGATTTTCTATTTGGGTATTGTTCTATCACTTTTTGCAATTTTTCAACGCTGTCGTCTTGTGTGCAATCATTTACAAAAACATATTCAATATCATCAAAAGTTTGCTGAAACAATGAGTGTGCGCAACGTTCAATATATTCTGAAACATTGTAAATTGGTACTAATATTGAAACTTTGTGTTTATTCATTTTATTTTTATGTTTTTTATTATTATGTTATCTCCATTCACGCCAAAATCATAATCTAAAAAAACTTCATTTATAGTTTCAAAAAATGTTTGCGCACATCCCTTTAATATTCTATCATGTAGTTCTATAACCAACATTTCGACTTGTGGAAGCCAATCTTGATAATTTTTTTTAAAAAGTTGTTTTTCACTCGTTTCAATGTCTAATTTTAATAAATCAAATTTCTCAATATTATATTTATTCATTAAAGTATTCAAAGAAATAGCAGGTATTGTGCCGTTTATTTCATCTTCTTCTACAATCATGCCCCATTTGCCGAGATTATATTTGTCATATACTCTCAGTTTTGTGTCTTTATCCCATAGACCACAGTTTTCGCAGGAAATGTTTTTGTACACAGATGTATTTTGCGTTAATAATTCAAAATTTTCATGGTCAGGTTCTATACAAATAATCTTTGCATTGGGATATTTACTTGCCATTTGTATAGCAAACAGTCCTATATTTGCACCACCATCAATAATTACATTTGGTTCACCATAATTAAAATCATAATAATCCTTAAAAAATATTTGTTTAAAAACCTGCAAGTCTTCCAATATATTTCTAAGTTTAAACGTATATTCTAAATTAGGTAATTTTATACTATTTAAATGCTTTAATTTGATTTTAAAAAACAATATAAAACCTGTTGTAAAGCCAAATTTACTCCAACAATCTAATAACATTTCTAATCTTTCATATATTTTTTTCATTTTATATAAGTTTGTTTTTTTTTACAATTAAATAACAATACAACGTTTCCAACAATTCTGATAAAACTAATGATACTACCAAATACAATATATTGTTAAAAAATAAAATTGAAATTGCCTGTAAAAACATTAAAGAAATAATTTCAACTAATTTTGTTTTAAGAACTAAATTGTATTTATTGTGTGGAATAAAAATAAAATTTAGATAACACCCAACTATTAACCAAGTAAAAATGGTTATGCTTTGAATTACCACAATAGGATACGCTCCAATCATATTTCTTCCCCCTAATAATAAAACCGCCCAATATCCAAAAACAACAATAATAGTTATTACCACAACACTGAGTAATCTCTCTGTTTTCATAATTTTTTTTATTCTGTCCAAAGTGTGGTTTTTCATAACATTTGGAAATAATGCAGAATTGATATTATATATTATATAACGCGGAATACTAATAATTTTGTTTGCTAAATCATATAATGCTACACTGCTCATATTAAAAAAAGTTCCAATAATAAATGTGATGCTTTCATGTTTTAGAGTATCAATTGTAGAAGTCCAAAAAAAAGGCAAAGCGTCAGCAAAAACTGACTTTAAAGTTTTTATTGAAATAAAACGTATTTTTATATTTTCTTTTATTTGTAAATAAAAAAAAGTAAATATTCCGCCTGAAAATGATAATCCAGACACTATAATTGTATATTTTAACAAATCGGCGGGCGATTTTATGAAAATAAAAATCAAAGGAATTGTCAAAAGTCGTAATGCTAAATTTACATAAGTTACAAACTTCATTTTTTGTATTCCCTGAAAATACCAACTTGGAAATAGTATTCCACCCAAAGTAGATAGGAAAATAATAAAATACAATATTTTGTTTGCTCTTACAAAAGGTATAAAAACAGTTAAAACTGCAAGGAATATGGCACAAAACAAACACAAAATTATTTGTGAGGTAAGAACTTCTGAAACGGTTTGACTTTTTATATTGTTGTCATTTTGATTTAACGATATTTTTTTTAGAGCAGGTAACGAAAACCCAAACCCAATAAATAACGAAAGAAAACTAATATTTGATGCAATAAAAATATATGTTCCGTAAGCCTCTTTACCAAGTGTTCTAATAATGTATGGGTATAAAATCAAACTTATCAGGATACCCGCAACTTGTAAAAAGGTCATAAAAAAGTAGTTTTCTGCAACTTTACTGCGATAACTTCTTTTGAGTAATATTTTTATATTTTCTATTTTGAACATTATTTTTGTTTTTCAAAATATTTTTTTTGCAAATAATCATATCAGAAATTTTCCAAGCATCAATATAGTGTTGAATTTCTTCTTGTGAGTACTCAGATGTATTTCCAATAACATTCAGATGTTTATCAACAGCAAATTTAGGTGGTTTGGATGAGAAAATGCTTGTGCCAACGCCTTGCCAATAGTTTGAGGATATGTTCATAATATCCAACAATGTTGGATAAATATCTATTTGTCCAATAACATCACTGTCTGCTTGTTCAAATTTTCGCCCTGAATTAATTATGCATAATTGCTTTTATACATTGATAAATAAGCGTTTGTTTGTTATCGTACTTTAAAGATTTATATTCATATCCTTGAAAATCTCCTAAATAATACAATTTTTTTTATTATTTCATTTTGTTAACACTTGCTTATACACATCAATTATTGCTTTTGAAAAAGCCTCTTTGCCGCAAATGCCAATAATATATTCTGAAATTGCTTTGTTGTCATAACTTTTGTATGTTTCGCTCAAGTTTAAAATCGCATTAGTCATTCTTTCGATGTTTTCAACAGGTATTCTTATTGAATTTTCTTTTATTGCTACATTGTCTGGTACAACTTCTGTACAAACCATAGGCAATCCTGTGCATAATGCTTCCAATGTGGCTTGCGGTTGTCCTTCAGAGCGGCTTGGCATAATGTAACAATCTGCTTTCCATAGTTCTTCACGAACACCATCTGCCGATAATTCTCCTGTAAAATGAAATTTGTCTTTATTTTTTACATTTTTCCATAATGTTTTTTGAAAATTTCGTTTTTCAAAATTTTCTCCTACAATAGTAATTTCAATGTCTTTATTTTTTTCACAGGCTGTATCAAAAGCAGGCAATAAAATATCGTATCCCTTTACATAACGAAATCCATTTACTGAAACAAATTTTATTTTTTTTGATGAATGAATTCGTGGTTTGTAATAAAAAAAATCTGTATTAATAACATTTGACACAGGACGTATTGGAATTGAATTTTTTGAAAAAGATGACAGCATTGGAATTTGATTGGCTGAAACTGGAGTTAAATAGTCTGCATTGGAAATAGCAACTTTCAAATAAGGCAAATAACAATCAAGAAAATATTGTTTTGCATATTCACACGAAAGTCCAAAAACTCCGCGATGTTCGGTAATGATATATGGAACGCCATATTTTTCTTTAATTTTTGCAGCAGCATAACCTGCCCATATTGCACTATGAACGTGAATAATATCCGGGGCACCAAATTGTTCGCAGTATTTTTTAAACATTTGTAGTGTTTTCGCAACGTACATTTCAATATTTATTTTGCCAAATTTTGGAATAACACGCAAAAAGTTGCGATAAATCACAAAGCCGTCTTCTTCTGTAAATTTACTTTGCAGTGGATATGTCAAATATTTTAGTTTGTCTTTACGCAGGCTTGTTTCTATATTTGCCAAAACATTCACAGTCAAGCCTTTTTCTATTAAAGCCTGCGCCTGATTGCGAACAAACTGCCCTCCGTGTGGCATATACCACGAAGGCAGTTGCAAAATGTGTAATTTTTTTTTCATAGTTCTACTCTTTTGAATAAATATTTTTTTACAAAATACATCAAAGGTCTGTAAATATGGCGTTTGTACCAAGAAAATTCGCCACAATACAATAAATAATCGCCTTTTACTCCATTTTTAAAAAGGAAAATATTGTTTTTTTTATGCGCTGCAGGAGAAATTCTGCCTCTATCAAAAAACAACACACCTTGTTCTTTTAAAAATCTATAAATTTCTCTATCTCTAAAATAGGCAGCCGATTTTTGTTTGCCTTCCGCTGAAACAGTTGATAAAATAGAAATTGCATTATTATTTCTTTCATAAATCAACATTCCTGCAATGCGTTTATGTTGTTCATCTTCAACAAAAAAGAGTTTGAAATAACTATTGCACAACAATATCTTCAATTTATCATAAGAAAGTCCATCATTAAATTGTTTTCTATTAACCATTTCGTTGTGCATAAAAAGATAATCTTCAATATCTTTATTTGTCAAGTGTGTTGCAGGTGCAAAAGTTAGTTGGTGTTTTTCGGTTCGGCGCAAGTTATTTTGCCAATTTTTATCATATTCAATTGGTTTTCTTAAATCAAGTAAAATTGTAAGCGGAGTAGAAAACAGCCCCGCAGGTCGTAAAAACCCCGCTTGTCTTATGCCGATTTCGTAAAGAGCATTATAAGGCAGCGAAGAATTTACCTCAACCATATCATAACCAATTTGTGCAATTTCTTTGTAAAAATCCCTAATTTTTTTGCTGCTGAGGTTGTTTCTGTCAATCAAACATTCGCCTGCAATTTCGAGCATTTTCAGCCCGAATTTTTGCATTTTGTAGCCCATACAAGCAATAGACGGCTGTTTGGCATCATCAACAAAAAACGCATAACGGTTTTCATCTTTGACCGAATTATATGCCCACCAACCTTCGCTTTGCGTAAATGGCACATAATCAAAGGTTTGCGTAATGCTAAAAAAAATATTTTTATCAATAATATCCATTTTCTTATATTATTTCTACTGCAAATTATCCTGATATTTTGCAGTTGCAAAGATAATATGTTTTTGCAAATACATAATTTTTTAAAATATATTTTTCAAAAACTTTAACCCTAACAATAATTTTGAATAAGACTTTTCTATTCTGAAATACGGTGTTTGCTCGCCTCCGAATTGCAAATACGATTGTGCGACACTCTCTATCATACTTCCCTCAAAATCAAACGCTTGCGTTTTGTCGGCAACATATTTTATTGCCTCCCAAAACATTTTTGTAGAAGCGCCATCATTTTTTAAAGCGGGATTAATTGCATAATTCAGGGCATACGCACTATTTTTGTCCCATACAACAAATATCGCCGAATGAATTTTTTTAGCGTTTTTTAATGCAATAATTTTTCCCTGTTTGCATTTAATAGCCTCATTATAAATAGAATAGAAAAGTTTTTGCGAATATTCCATTTTTGCATTTTTTGTTTCCAAACATTTTTTATGAAAATCATAAAATTCCTCTGCTGAAACAGAAAAATCTACAACTAAATCGGCGTTTTCCTTTTTTATATGCCGTTGTTTTGCTGCGCTGAATGCATTAAATACTTTTTCCAAATCACTCAAATCGGTTATTCTGTAAGTATATCTTGTTGTTTGCTTAAACCCTTTCCAATAAAACGGTTGCCAATTAGTAAATGAATGATGAAAATTTTGAGAATAAAATGATATTTTCAAGTTTTCAAGTTGAGCAATCAAATTATCCATTACTTTTTTTTCAAACGAATATCGTTTATGTAATTTTTGCTCTTGTGGATAATCTATCCAAACACCATTATACTGAGTTCTATTTGGTTGTTCTATTATCTTAAAGCCATATTTTTTGCAAAAGCAATATGGTAACACTCCCAAAATATTTTCATTTTTTTTATAAAAAAGCACATCCCAATCGAATTTTTCAATACATACAGCATCAAGCCACCACGCCTGCATAAAAAGAGGAATGGATTTTTCAGTACACAGTTTTCTATATTGTTCTTTGTTTTGTGCCATTTTAGTTTTTTTAGCAAAAATACACACATTTTATTTTCTGTAAATTATGTGTTTTTTCAATAATTTTTTTATTAAAAACAAAATATATTCCGATTTAATATAAGTTTCTGCATTTTTGTAACCGCTCACTTCCATTGCAATGCGTTGAAAATTTGTTTTTACTGTGTCAGTTTTCAATGAGGCTGTGCCGAAAGACAAATCAATTTCCTGCGAAATTTTATCAAAAAATGATTTTTTTACATCAAAATCGGAAAACGGAAAAGCAAATAAATTTTCTTTAATATTAAATTTTTCTTTTAAAAAATAAATTGAATTAAGTGTCTCCTGTATTTGAGTATCTTCGTCTAATTCATCATAATGCGGGTGTGAAACCGAATGAGAACCAATATAAAAACCTTTATTAATCAATTCTTTTATTTGTTCTGAAGTCAAATATGGTTGTTGTTTTTTCAAAAACTCTTGAAAATCAACATCTACAATTTCAGCAATTTTATCTAATAAATATCTGTTGTTGTAAGAAATTTTTAATAAATCTTTTGGTTTATTATACTCTGAAAATATCTGTTGAACAGCGCAAAATTGAGATTTTGAAAACGGTTTTTTATTAATATTTTCTATAAGCAAACTTGCTTTCATTCGATACAGCATATCTTTATTATCAACAAAAGCCGTATTTACAAAACAAGTTGCAGGAATGCCTTTTCGTAATAAAATTGGTGCGGCTGTTTTGTAAAATTCTCTTAATCCATCATCAAAAGTAAGAACAAAACTTTTTTCTTTTATGTTACAATTTTCTTTAATTACATCTATTGTACTTATCGCTTTATAATTTTTTAGAAAAAAATCAATGTCATTTTCAAATTGTCGGCTGCTCACAATCGGGTACAAATGCTTTATATGCGGCAAATCGTCATTCGACACAGCGTGATAAAAGGGAAAAATCAAATTTTGTTTGGAAGTTTTTATTAAAGATTCCAAATCAATAAAAGATGATATTCTCGATAATAATATTTTAAATTTTTCATTCATTCATAATCAGTTTATCACCCATTTACCAGCTTTTCGTCCACCTTCGCGGATAAGTTTATTATTTTGTTTCAGTATCTCAATTTTTCTCAAGATTGTTCGCCTTACAACATTTAATTTTTCTGCTATTTCTGATGTCGTTATTTCAGGATTCATTGCAATCAAATCTAAAATTTCTTTTGTGACATCTTTTGTGACATCTGTATCTTCAAAAATATTGTCAAGAGGAATTTGTTGTATAAAAATATCTTTTTCATCGAATTGAATATTGTCGTTGCCTGTATATGCTTTTGAATATTTATAAACTATGTATTTGATATTATTCATTCACAATCAATTTATCACCAAAAGTTTGCGAACAGCGTGATTTTT
>JAISKN010000161.1 GCA_031260925.1 Prevotellaceae bacterium
TCCGCCGTATGCGCTCTGAGAATTTTGTTTTCGTTGAGTGCCGCGTTGCGCTGCAATGCTGTTATCGTGTTGCTTGCAATCAAGCCCGCAATCACTAATGCCAATGCTATATAAATGTACTTTTTCATTGCTAATTATTAATTGTTAATTGTTAATTGTTTCGGGGCAAACTTTTGCGAGGTATTACACCCCGCAAAAGCCCCTACTAACACTAAAAATATTATGAAAAACCTAATCTTGCTCATTTTTATAAATAAATTATTTTTTTGTCATAAATCTCTGATATTGCGAGTTCTGCGCGGCAGCCCTTACTTTCACGCCAGTTTTTACCAACAGCCACTGCGGTGCAATCTTCTAATATTACCGAAATATCAAACCCAAGAAAGTGTCCGTATTTGGGCTTATCCCAAATACCTTCACATATTACCTTTAAGTCGGTTGGCAAGACATACACCGCATTTTGCACATATTTGTCAAGTTTGGCGCAGAGGTCTCTTTCTTCTGCAATAATCTCTGATATTTCGCGCCCCTGCATTGGCACACTGATATAAATTCTTTGTTGTTTTTCCATTGTTTTTTTCTGCAAAAGTAATAGATAAATTAGTGCTAATAAACTCGTTGTGTCTATTTGACGCAATAAATTTTAGTGTTTTATTTTTTCGTTCTCAAAATCTGATTTTTGCGATAACGGCAACAGTTGCGACACTGCACTGAAAATTGGTGCAAATGGGTATGTTCCTGTTGGTGCAAGCGGTATTGTTACGCCTGTAAGAATTGTTATAATTTCATTTACTTTCTTTTCCAATTCGCTGACTTTGTTTGCCACTATCTCACTTTTTACCATTCCACCAAGATTTCCGCCATTGATTATTATTTCGTTGGTGTTAATTTCGATTTTGTCTATTTCGCTGTATTGAATTGCCACCAGTTCGGTATAACGCCCACCGCTTAAATCGGCTAATATTACATAACTGCCTACTTTGGGTGTTATTACAAGTTTGCTGTCCTCGTTGTTGATTACAGAGCGCAAGCGCACGTCTGTAAGTGTCGTACCGTCAAGTTCTATTTCGCAGGTTGCGCCGTCAACCGCCGTAATTTTTGCTAAAAAAATCGGCACTTGCTCATTCATCAACGCGAACACACCAGCAATATTTTTTATTCTTTGTTTTATTTCTGAATAATTATTCATACCTTTGCACCTGTTTTTATAACCGTTTAAATACTGTTTAAATATGAAAAAACTTCTTTGTCTTTTATCTTTGTTTTTTGTTCTTGGCACTGTTTTTGCGCAAAATGTTGAAATAAACGGTTGTGCCATTGTGCGCCACTATTATGGTGCTGGCGAAACGCTGCAATTTGAGTGCTACGGCAATGTGTTTGTTGTTACTGCTCCTAATGAACACGCTGACCTGTATGTTAAAGTTGTTAATTCTCCAAAATATGCCACCTATAAGATTTTTCGCTGTACGGACAAACCGCGTTCTTGTGGCGAGTGGCGTTTTGTTACTGACCGCAAGCAAGCAAAATTTACTGTTAAATTTGTCAAAGACAACGAAGATTTTCGCATTTACTACACAGATAACCGCTCTTCCGCAGGATTCTTTTAAAGCAATTTCCGCCCAAGCGTTACCTTGCGTTTGCCGCCGCTACCGCTAAATTCTACTTCTACGCCTATGCAATAATATTTACCCTCATTTTTGCCTTCGTCTCGCAAAATCACTGTGTCGCCCGCCTGTGTGAATGGTATTAACCACCCTGTAAAACTGCCCTCGAAGCCGTCATAATTCCAAAGGTCATATTCCGCATTTCCCTGCCTTTTCATATCTGCCTCACTGCCAGAACTTGACACCATTGTGCGCTTTTCACCGCCTTTTTGCCCAAAAGTTTTTGTTACTTTTGAGCCGTCTGCTTTTGTAAAAACAACTTCTACCTCTACCTTTTTGTCTTCTTTGGTAACATATTTCAACTCGCTTGTTTCAATATTTACTGCTGTGTCGTAAATAACAGTGTTGCCTATTGTATCTTTGTAAGGCTCTTGAATATAAAGGGTATTGTCGCGGAAAAATATATTTGCCTTTGTTTCGTCCTGTACCTTTTTTACTACATCAAGCGCACTGGTACGCATTGTTGTAAATTTTTCGTAGGTAAATTCATACGAACTTACTACTTTAAAACTGCTATCTACCTGTCTTACTACATCGGAAAGCAGCGATTTTACTGTTACCTGTTTATACTCTTTGTTGGCAATACTTTTGTCAAGCAAATAAAGAGCGTCCATACAGTTGAGCGTAACGCCGTCTCCTTCGGTTTGAATACTTTTTAAATATCCTTTGAACTCTGTTTTAATATCATTTTCGTAGCCGAGTTTAATCTCTACAGAGTCGCCAATTTTTACCTTTTCAATCACTTCTTTTTTTCGACTGTACGGACAGGCAATTACGATTGTAGCAATATCTGCAAGGTTAAGTATGGAACTGGTAACTTTTACCTGTTCTACTGTCTGCAACTTGTAGTCGCCGATTGATATTTCGTAATTCATTATGTACATTGCCGCTAACTTTTTATCAATAAATCGTATTCATCATCACTTATTAGCACAATGCTGTAATTTTGATTTTCTGCGCCTGCCGTGTGGGGCAAACTCCAACTTTCAACTACACAGTGCTGTATTGCGAATGTATCTGTAAGGTCTGTTTCAATGTAAATACGCTTGCGTTCTTCGCAGTAATTTCTTAATCGGAATAAATCCGTTTCGGGAATCGCTCCATTGTCGCCAATCAGCACACCTGTTATTGTTATTTTGTAATCATCTTGACTCCATTGCTCTTTAATTGTGCCTCTGCGCCTTTCTTTGTCGCTCTTTTTTAAAACATTTCGCCTTACAATGTTATTGCCTCCCTCTATCGAAATAATTGGGTCGTAGGGCAATGTAAAAAGGTCGCTGTCGCTTTCATCTTCCCAACGAATGCGCACAGGAACTTGATACAGATTTTGCGAATTGTCCTGTGTTAATTTGTCGCGAAAATCGTATTGTTGTACTCTGTCTATATGTGGTAAAAAGTTTGCCATAATTTAGTTGATAGTTGATAGTTTATAGTTTATGGTTGGTAGTTTGTAGTTGATTAGTGATGTGATATATTTACTATAAACTATTAACTACAAACTATAAACTATTTTCTGTATTCTGCATTAAGTTTAACGCCTGTTATTGTTACCTGCACCTCTTTAACACGCTGTCCGTCATTTTCCATTTGGTTAATAATTTCTTTGCGTATTGCCTTAAAGTCGTGTTCTAAAAGCATATTATCAAGCCCCACGCCGACAAGCGGACTTTCTTTAATTTCGCCTTTGTTGGCATAAAGAATAATACGCTGATTTTGTTGCGTAACATCGCCAATTACAAGGCTGCCGTTTCGCACCATCAAGTCGCCATTTTCATCTAATAATATTCCTTTCATAGTTTTTTTAGTTTTTTATGCTGCTAAATCTGCCAAACCAAGTATCCGCGCAATACTCTCTGTGAGTTTGTCCTCTACATCGGCACGGCTTTCATTATAACCATTTGCGGCGTTCCAAGTGCCTATCATATTACCAATATTGATGTTTATTGCTTTTACCTGTCCCGCGCTTGTGCCTGCGTTGCTGCCTGCTTTGCCGCCTGACAGGTCGCCGCCTGTAAGTGAAAATTTTGGTTTATTGGTTGCAGAAGGGTCAGAGCCCGCTGTGCCTGAATTGGCTTTTTTGCTTTGGCTTGCTGACCAACTTTCAGCACCTTTTTTAGTGCCTTCAGCGTAGGCTGCACCCACATCTTTGAATTTGTCTTTCGGAAAAAGTTTGCTCCACAACTCTTTTATCGGCTCTACTATCTTTTTCATTTTTTCCAATATCTTGTCAAAAACCTTACTCACAATATCCCAAAGTCCCGAAAATGCCTGTTTTATTGGCTCTACAAGTTTGGTTTTTATCCAAACTCCTACGGCACCAAGTTTTTCAACAATCCAATTCCACGCTTTGCTTACGGTGTCTGTTACCCAATGAAATGCTGATATGAAAAAATCTGCTACCGTCATTACTGCATTTTTCATCCACTCAAAAGCAGTGGTTACTACGCTTACAATGCCGTTAAAACACCATTTAAGTGCGTCCCAAATTCCGTTTAATATTGCTTTCCAAGTGTTTAACCACAGCATAAAAACAGGTTTAATAATATTTTCCCAAACTGCCTGTATTACTACACCAATATTGTAAAATACGGCTTTTATTGATTCCCAAATGCCAAATACCACTTTGCGAAATCCCTCACATTTTTTCCACAGCAATACAATACCGCCTACTACAAGTGCTATGCCTGCAATTATCAATCCTATGGGACCTATAATGGCTGCCCACATTGCAGTAGCAACACCTGCTACCACTGTCATTACACCGCCAAGTACGCCTTTGGCTACGGCATCTGTAAAAGTTGCTGCAATACTTTTCCGAAGATTTTTTACCGTGCCGCCTATTGCAGAACTCAGCCATTTGTAAGCCGCTGCTGCGGCTGTAATGATAGGTACTAAATTTACCAAACCTGCTGCCTGTTCGCCAATGGCGGCAATGTATGCAGTGGCGCCGCCTGTGGCTTGAAACAGTGATATTTTCATATTATCAATGTTCTCTTTTATCTTGTCAATTTTGCCTGCCACAGTATCGCCGCTGTTTATAGCGCCATTGTAAAACTGACTGCCTTCCTCTGTTGCCCACTCAAACGACTTTGCTAAAAGGTTAGCACTTATTGCCCCTTTGCTCATTTTATCTTTGAGCACGTCCATTGAAATACCTGTTTTTTCGCTTATTATTGCCAATGGATTGAAACCTGCATTTATCATTTGCATCAAATCCTGCCCCATAAGTTTGCCTGTGCTGGTTGCCTGAGAGAATGCGAGTGCGAGCGAGTTCATTCGGTCTTTGTCGCCCATTGCAATGTCGCCAATGTTTTTGAGTTTGCCAAAAGCAAAATCGGCATCAAGCCCAAAAGACATCATTGTTTGTTGCGCTTTAGCAAGGCCGCTGGTGTCGTAACTGGTGGCTTTGGCATAACCGCGAATACTGTCGAGCATTGCATCGGCGGCTTCTTTGTTGCCCTTAAACAGCGTGGTCATATTTACCTGCGTACGCTCAAAGTCGAGCGCACCGCCTACTAAATACTGAAATCCCTGCGTAACTTTTCCTATTACATCGGTAATTTGATTAAAATTTAAAGCCCATTTTCCAACTTTACTCATAGAACCTAATGCAGTATTAACAGTAGCATCTAAATTTTTAAATGCACCGTCAATTTTAACAACGCCACTTACGGCTTTGCTATCATCTATTACTACTTTAAATTTTACTTCATTATCCATTGTATTTCAAAATAATTTTATTAATTTTGTAAAAAATTAAATTTAACTGTTATGTCTATTTTAATTGCAATATTATTTTTTGCCACAGTTATCCCCGGTATTATCTACTTGACTGTTGCGCTTATTAAATTTATGTTTTCAAAAGATATGTTTAAATCGCCATTCCCTTGGTTGTGGTAATTTACTTATTTTTCTTTGCTCCAAACATTGCTGCCAACAGTTCTGCCTGCTGTTGCAATCTCCATTGTTCTAACCAAATTGCTTGGCTGTAGGCTTCAGCAAACTCCATCGGCGTGAGTATCGCCGCATTTATTCCTAAATTCGACCGTATTAAGGCATTCATTTTCATAAGTTCATCAGCAGGTTCTTCTTTGCTGTTCTTACCTTGACTTATGCTGAATGCCTGTATCAGTTTTTTATTTCGCCTGTAATACTTTCGTTCAGCGCACCCATTTGCCCAACGGCAGCCATTAACAAATAGCCATCGTTTTGTATTTCTGTGTCGCCGCTTATCCAACAGCCTTTTAGCAGTTCCTGCGCTGCAAGCACTTCATCGGCTTTTGAGAGTTTATTCACGCGGCTTAATGTAGCCACATCGGGACGGTGTACCTTGCACGAAAATTCCTGCTCGCCGTCCTTTACGATAATTTCAATTTCTTTTTTCATTGCTATTTTTTTTATTAAAATACTGTTTAAACATTGATTAAATCTGATAATTTTAAAAAAAGGGCAGGGCGTACCCTGCCCCTACAAATGATTAATAACTAATCACTTTTTCCCTATTCCGAGCGCGGTAAATGGGAGTTCGATAACCATATTGGCATCGCCCTGACTCATTCCTTTTTCGTACTCTGTGAATTGTGCGCCTCTGATATAATCGTAAGAAACGGTTGCATCATCAATGTAGCCAACCACTATATCAAAAGAGATTTCAAGCAGGTCGCTGCCCGCTGCCGTTGCTGCAATTTCCATCGCTTCGAGTTCGCCCTGCAGCAAACTGATTTTGCCTTCGTAACTTGCATTGCCTTTTTGTATGGCTATCGGCTGCCTGCCTTTGCCATAAATAGCAGTTTTTTCAATCGCTCTTTTGTACGATATTGCCTGCTGAGTGCTAACGTGCATTCCACCAACTACAATGTCAATGTCTGCCCACTCATACTGTTTTCCGTTAATTGTTGCCATTATTTTACCTCCTGTTTTTAAAGCATAAAGCCAAGTTCTACATTAATAAATTTTGCGTAACCATACGGACGTATCTGCAAGGTCGCTTTTACTGTGGAAGTCGCCATAACGTTCCATTCGGGGTCAATGGTGCATTTTACACCGCCATCGCCATTTACATCTACAATATTACCATAAGCGGTCATATTAGCGCGTATAGCACTCTCTACTTCCGCCTCCCAGCCCTTTGCCACAACAGGCAAAATTTTTCCTTCGCTTGTCTCTACCTCGCTATTAATGCGATTAACAAGCACATCGTTTGCTACTCGGAATGCCTTGTTGGCAGTCCTGCGCCGTGCAAATGAATGATAGTCGCTTGTTGCAGCGGTCATTGTCGGGTCGTCTGAAATATAGTACCCTCCTTTGCCTGCAAAAGTGCGGTAGGTGATAAAAGAACGGTCGTTGTAATTCTCCGCCTGCGAATTGGTAAGAAGCGCATTTGAATGTACATCATACGCAGCATCAGCAATGCCGCCGTCCGAAACTCTGCCCGGATTAACCTGTACATCTGTACTTGCAATACGTCCAAGTAATGCACCGATAGAACTGATAAACTTTGCCGTGTTCGGATTTGTCTGTCCAACTACTAACGAAACATCGGGACAGTCGTTTGTCAGTGCAATAGCCGCGTTTGCCGTGCCGCTGCTTGCTACAATTACCTGTAACGGTGCGCGGTAAGTATTACGCATATAGTCGGCTGCTGCTTGCATCGCGGCTATGTATGCGTAACTTATTTCGCCTACGGTTGCTACTGTGAGCATTACGCCAAGCGTGCGTACTTCGCCGTTAGAGGCGTTGTACAGGTTATCCATTTCGGCGGTACTTATTGCCGTATGCGTGGCAGTAGTTGCCAAGCATTTAAGATACAGTTTAGTGCCGCCTTTGTCGAAGAATGCTTTTACTTCGAGCATTCCTGTATCGGTTTCGTCTGTCGGGTAGTCGGCAGCCGCCAGCACTTCGGCATAACTTCGGAACAACTGCCAGCCGCTTGCAGTGGCTACACTGTCGAACTTAATCGCCATTGCGCAAACACCGTCAGCAGGTGGTATTACCGTGCCGAGAGAACCGTTGCTAAAATTTATATTTACATTTGGTAATGACATTTTATTTAAGAATTTATAATTAATTTCTACACCCTGTTTAAATGCTGTTTAAATGAGCGCGTAACTGTTTAAGTAGTTTTGATTGAGGTTTCCCATTGTTTTAAAAATAACGTTGAAATTTGGGCATTTATAACGTTTTTAGAAAAAAGTACAGCAGCAGCAAAAACTAACCTAAAAAACTGCTGCTGTACCTGATAATTTATGCGGGCGTACCTTGATAGATTATAAGCACGCCTTTGCCGTCAGAGCGTATAATGCTGCCTCCAGCGCGCACATCTACCGAAATAACATCTCCAAACTCCGTAGCATCTCCTGGGTTGTCGTAAAGTTCAATCTCTCCAACGGCACGGCTCACGCATTTGTCGCTCCAAGCCAAGCCCGCCACACAGTCGGTTGCTGCTGCTGCGCCTGTTTTGATAGTGCCGCCAGCCGCTGTTATATAAACAGTGCTGCGTTCATAAAAATCAAAGCCGTACAGTTTGCCAACAATGCCCTTTGCAGCATCGGCAGTAGCAAGGAATGCGCTACTTTCATTTGTCGTCAAATCATTCAGAAGTTGGTTGTACATATCTGCATCAAGCAATATACAACGCCCTTCCTGCGAAATGTCCCACTTGTCAAACTTCTTTTTGATTTCCAGCACATCATTTTTGCTCATTGCATTACGATTGCCTGTTGCACTCGGTGCGGTCGCCGCCACTGAATCGCCAGAGGTTGCAATCTTTGTCGGTGTTGCGGGCAGCCACTTTGTCAGCAAGTCGCTAAACAATGCCTGTCTTACCTTTTCGGTAATACGCTGCACAAGCGATTCACGCTTGTTATAACTTAATTCCACTTCTTCCAGTTTCGGAATAACGTAGGGACCTACAAAATACTGCTCTATATTGTAAGTCAAGTCAGTGTCGCTAACTTCAAGCGCGAGGTTTTTGTCGCCTGCCGAGCGCAGACGTGTTTTACGCGCCGCTTCCGTGTCGGCTGCGTTTGGAACGTGAACGGTTTTGTTATCCGCAAATTCCGAGTGGTCAATCGCGCGAGCTGCGAAAGAATTATTGGCAAAAAGTAAGCCAATAATAGAGGTAATCCAAATTTCTTTTTGTAAAGCCATTTTCTTTAAATTTTTTAATTGTTAATAAATTTCGTACTTACGTTTAAAATCACTCCACGAACTGACTTTGTTAAAAATTTTTTTGCGCTGAAAATTTTTGAAATCGCTCCTGTTTATTACAATAACCTTTTTCCAATTAATGATAAACACAGAGTAACGCTCTCCTATGCTGTTTGAGTTACGGCGGTTGCGTTCTTTGAGCGCATTTCTTACTTTACAGTTCAATATAAAATTTTTAAACCTGTTCATTGTTGTTTTGTAATTTTATCTGTTTTTACTTGCCGAATTTTTTTGCGTAAAGTTCAGCATACACTTCTGGCTGCTCCTTTTTGAGTTTTAGGAGTTTGTCCTGCTTGTCCAACGTATCCCAGTCGAGTTGTACGCTCTCCTGTTTGCCTGCAATCTGCGCCGCCAAACTTGCCGCTGCTTTCGCCGGGCGTGCGTTGATTACTTCTTTTACTGCATCAAAATTTTGTGCAGCCAATTTTTCCAACCCTGCAATCTCGCCTTCGGTTATTTTGCCTTCGGCTTTTGCAGCGGTCAGAAACGCTTTGCGCTCTTTTGTCTGTAATTCAGCAATAGTCGCTTCCAATTTGGCAATTTTGGTGTCTTTGGCGGCGTTGTCTGCCGTCAGTTTCGTTACCTGTGCCGTGAGTTCAATGGTGTTGTTTTCTGCCATTTTCTTTTCGTTTAAATTGTTTATAAATAGTGTTTGAATTTCGTTTTCAGACAACTCCTTACGGCTGTTGTCGTAAAGTTTCAACGCGCCTGCATCAGCAGGAACGCTTACAATGCTTGCCTCCAACAGTTCAGTTTTAGCAGCCACGCGCTCAGTGTCGTTAATTATCATTTCATTAATGATAATGCCGACACTTGCACCATTCAAGTATCCGCGTTTTACTTTACCTGCCACTTTTTTACCTGTCTCATCTTCAAGGTCAAAATCAGCATCGGCTTTGAGTTTGTTCTCTTCAACACGCACGTTATACCACTTGCCGATAACCTCGCTATTGTGCTGATACAGCATAACAGGGTTTGCGTTGAACCTGTCGAGCGAAAGCCCGCTTAAATCAATGCGAAAGCCGTAAGTGTTGGTTTTATCGCCGTCAATCAGTATGAATGTTGTTTTTGCCATTATTTTTACGAATTTTATCAGTTAATAGTTTCATCAACGTATTTCTCTTGCAGTTCTGCAATAAGAGCCAAAATTTCAGGCGTAAGCCGTTTGTCTTTGATTGCCCGCAGTTCGAGCCAAGTGTTGAAACCGTTAAATGCTTCGATAAGTTCAAGCACTTTGTCTTTCTGGTCTATCTTGCCAATCAGATTGGCAAAGCCCGCAAGTTTTTCGGGCAACTTCATCATAAGTTCTATGTCGCCCAATTCATTAACCATATCAATGGTAGTGTTAATGCTGACAAGCAACTTGCTGACAAGTTCCTTGCGACTTAACGACTGGCTGGCGCGTTTTAACTGCCAATTGCCTTTTTGCGCCCAGTTGGAAATAGTGGCGGTTGTTACGTCTAATAAATTCGCAATTTCTTTCTGCTGGCGACCTTGCAGATACAGCGTATAAGCAAGTTGCTGTTTTTTCTCGTTATTGAATTTTGATACTGACATTGTTTTAATATTTGATGCAAAAATAATACTTAATATATTACTAATAAACTAATTGCGACACACTGTCGCAGGAATATTCCGTTAAGTTAAAAATTAAGATATAAGGGTTATTTGTTTTATCTTTACCTTTACATTTGAGGAAGGTATATACGTTGGTTCTGTGCTTAAATCGGCAAAAGCAACCTGATATGTTATTGCTATTTGCTCGATGCCGCGAGCAACCTTGTGCTGCATACCCAAACGCACGGGTGCACCGAAGTTTTCAATGCCGAGCGGTTGCGTATGCAAGGCACAATTTACATCACGATACAATTCCCAAAATTTTGCTGCACTCTCTTTGCTTTCGGGTTTGGCTGCAATATTAGTGCGACTTAACCGCTCCTTACACAGCGTTACCACAAATTTAACAACGCCCCTCTGTGCGCGCCTGCCCTGATTGCTGTACTCTGCACTCTGAATATCTATCAAAGCAGCAGGGTATTTCACTGGCGGCTGCTCTAAATTCATTTGCCCCCAGTCGCTGTCTATATACCGCAAATGCTCTACGGTGGCGAGCCGCGCCTGTAACGCCTGTAATAACTCTTTCATATTCGTTTTAATTTTTAACTTTTTTTGTTCCGTTCTGCCATCGCTCCAAGCCCTTTGAGTGTGTATTTATATTCGCCCAATTCGTCAAGTGCAGAGGTAAGACGTTCTTGCAACTCAATGATTTTGCCGTATAACTCTTGATTTTTATCAAAAAGCAAATCAATAGTTGTCTGCATCTCATTAACCGCCTCCGCTTTGCGCTTTGGCTTGCTGAATACCCAAGTTACAATGCCTGTAACAGGCACTAACATTGCTATTATTATTGTTGTCCAATCCATTTTTTTAATTAAATATTTTTATTAGTTCCTCTTCGAGATACTTTTTTAGTTCAGCACGCAAAGTCGAATGGTCTCCCATAAATTGCCGTTGGGGGATTTTAATTGTCATTTCGCTGCCTGCCTTTTTGCTCTTTTTCCAGTTCGCGCCCATCCACGCTTGCTGTTTTTTGGTTACGGTCTGTTTGATAGTACCGCCCTCGTTGTGTATTTTTGAGTAGGGTAAATCGCTTGACACTGTTACTGTGTCGCCTTTGACTTCTACCTGAAACGAATTGACAAGCACGCTGTTTTTCTGCAATATCTTTGTGTTCTGAGCCGCCGACTTATTTTTACGATTTTTCCAATGCTGCCCAAAAAAGCCCTCGTTATCAAAGTTCTGACGAAAAAGTTCTACTGCTTTATTGCCGATTTCTTCGAGTATCACGCTCTTTTGGTTCTCGTAATCGCGTTGCCATTTAGCGAGTTTGTCTTGGAATTGTTCAGGTGTCATTTTATTGTAAATAAATTATTCATTTTTTTATTGTTTATTTAAAAATTTGTTGTACCTTTGTCGCCGATATGTTTCCGAAAGGTTTCGTGTCTCCTTCGGCGGATTTTTATCCGCCGTCGCTTTTTTTATAGCGTGTGTATTACATTTATTCCTGATATATAATACACTACCTTGCCACTATATCCATTGTTATACAGCCATCTTAATTTTTGACGTATTTTGTCATTCATAACCTCAAACTCAAAAATTACATAATCTGCACCCTGCCTGTTAATTGCTTTTTCTGCATACTCTATAATATGACTATGGCTCTTCGTTTTTTTTAAGTCGGCAGGTTTTCCATTGTAAAGAATATCAAACTCACCCGTTCTCTCTGCTAAAAATTCGATTTTTTGCGCGTTTGCCGCCAACACATTACACATACTCCACTCTTTTGCAAACTTTGCCTTTTCGTGGTCGTTTAACAGCCCTGATTTTATGCGCTCGCGCTCTGTTATCATTACGCCTTTATCTTCTGTAAAGTAGTCCATACGCCACTTTGACGGCTCTTTAAAAAGCCACTCAGAATTTTCCACCCCTGCAATTTTCGGACTCTCGGGCTGATACTTAAAGTAATTTGCCCTGTCAGTAAAAATCTCGCCTGTTTTTGCAGGGTTGCCTTCCACTCCACGCGAGGGTTTTAGTTCTGGCAGCGGTTCGGGCTTGCCGCTGCCATTGTCGTAAGTATGGTCAGTTTCGGGCATCGAAGTTCCAAGCATACTGCATTTGCAGCCCCAAATATCCTGTTTGTCCCAAACATCAGCATCTGCGCTGAATATCTGATTATAATAGGGTATGTGGTCAAGCCGTTTTTCTATTGAAACTGACGGCAGCCACTTAATACGCGGTTGTCCTTTTTGTTTTATCGTGTCAAATATCTTTGCCCGCCGCGCACGTTTGCCCGCCATTATCTCCTCTGTATGCTGCCAATAGTCAAAGGTTTTAATCAAATTTTCCTTGCCAATCTGCTTTTTTGGCTCTTTTTGGCTGTCTTGTTCTATTAAATCATTGCATTTAAAGGCTTTGTAAGCCGCAAAGCGCGTTACATTTGCCTTAAAAAGTTCTGTCTGTGCAGTATTGCCGTCTGCTATCTCCTTTGAATACACCGTTTCAATGGTATTCCTAAAATCCTTTGAATAGTGTTTAAATGCCGTTTCAACACTCCATTTGTCCGTCTGAATAGACGGCTTATTTTCCCAAGCAAGCGTTACATTTTCAGGGGCGCACCCGCACTTACAAGCGGGCGAATGCGCCCCTACCCGAAAGGGTTAAAATCAAGTTTTGCCGATAAACCGCTGCCCATCAGCGAGGGCTTGTCCTGTACAGGTATGCCAAATTTCTCCTCAATCCACTCGTTTTTAACGTCTTTATATGGCAATACTGCTGTTACCTTTTTCCACAGTTCTTCTGTATTTTCGTTTGCCGAAAATCTGAAACGCAACCCCTCGCCTGCTGTAATCCAACCAATAGCACGAAACGCAGGCAGCACCACTGAATTAAAGTATATTTCTACCATTCGTTTGTCGCTCTCTACCAAACGCGCAAGCACCTCAACCGATACATTTTCTTTACTCTCATTGCCGTTCTTTGTGTCCTGTCCAATCACCGCACCGCTGATAAGCATTGATAACTCGTTGTTGCACAAATTAATCAGATTACCATAAACATCGCCTGTTGTGGTAACTCCATTCGCAAACTGAAACTCCTCCGTAGAGTCAATGATAAACCACGCTGCCGCTCCCATATCTTTCATCATTGACTCGGCGCGGTTAAGCATTGCGGGGTCTTGTGTGTTAGTTTTGATATAGCGCGGCGGTATGCCGTAAATTTCGCAAAGTTCTGACCAACAACTCTGTGCAAACTTTTTCATAAGAACGTGTGCAACGGCTTTGTTTAACAGTCCCAAATGCGTTGAGTTGAACTCTAAAAACCATTTGCCATACTCCGAAGTTTCTCTGTATGCAATGCCTTTTTGCTGGCTCAAATCGGGGTAAAACAGTCCGTTTGTCGGCTCAAAGTGCTGGCGCGGTAATATGATAATTTGCGGCAAACCCAATGCATCGGTTGAAAGTTCTACCACCGTATAACCGTAGAGTTCGCTGTCAAGTATTGCCTTGATTATGTCCTGTAATACAGGCAAAGCAAGCAATACCTGTGTTTCTTTGTCATTTACATTACCTTCTGAATCTACCAATTCAAAACCTGTCGATATTGTCTGCTCAAAGCGGTTGTTAATCTGCGAAGTCAATAGCGCATCAATCGCCGTGTCGCTATACAGGTTTTGCAGCAGTTCCTCACGCGGCTCCTGTACCCGCGTGGCTGCCTGCAAAGCACTTTTATACTTCGCAATATCATTGCGCACTATCGGTTGCTGTTTTTTGATAATACGGCTGCTGTAACCGCCTTCTTTTATTTTTTTTGCCATAATTCAGTCGTTAAGTCAATGTCTGTAAGTTCTTATTAATTAAAAGTCGTGTGTGAATTTGGGACGGCTACCCATTCTAAAAGGAGCGGTTGCCTCTTCATTGCCGTCTGGCGGTTCGGGCTGCAAACTTGGCAGTGCGCTTATAACCAACTGCCCGCCGTCTGTAAAACCTGCAATACGCTCCAACGTCTTAATTACACCCGCGTAACTCTCTTTTACTTGGTCGTATCTAACATCTACATTTGCAAGTTCGCAAATGTTATACGCTGCAATGCGCTTGCAAAGCCGCAATATAAACTGATTGCGCGCTTGTCCTGTTGTGGAAAATATTGCTTCTACATCGTAAATCTTATAGTTAGCATACTGCTGAGCCGTAAGATTAAGAACCTCACGGCGATTGTTGCTTGCAAAAAAGTAACTTTTTACCTCCTCTATTGCTGCATCTATGCCGTCCTGTATTATCTCGCTGTCGCCCTCGCTTATCTCTTCGAGTTGGTACGAATACAGAACACTTTTCATTTCGTCTATTTCTAAAAAATTGTTATTCATATTTCTAACTATAAACTATTTACTACCATTTCCAATTAGTACGTTTGCCAAATTTAAAATCATTGTTGGTTACGCGAGTGCGTTGTGCAAGCATCCATATAGCACTCTCCAACGCATCGGGCGCGTCATCGTGCGCACGGCTGCCGCGTTCAAACATTAACAACTGCTCTTCAAGCACTTTCATTCCTTTGCTGTCGCGCTCTTTTTCGTTTAAAAGTACCATATTGCGCTCAAAAAGCGGCTGCATACTTTCAATACGTGCAAACTTGTCGCCCTTGCCGCGTTTGTCGCCTATTATCGGTATGTGATAACCGCGCATTTCTCCAACTTTACGGAACTCGTCCATAAACAAATCCTGCATAAAATTTGCCTCCATATAGTACATAACAGGCACTCTGCCAGCCACATAGTCGTATATCTGATAGTGCCAGTCAATCATATTGCTGACGCTGGTAATATCGGCAAACATTTTTATTAAATGATAATAACCGTCCGTTGTTTTGCCGACAAGCGCAGTTGCCTTGTAGTCGGAAGTGGTTGTATTCTTAAAAGACGGGTCAGTGTAGCATATCAATTGCCTGTACTCTTTTATCGGCAACATTGTGCCATAATTGATATTTTTGCTCGTAAAAACCGCACCTTCGGTTATCGGGTTATTCATATACTCTTTTTGAAAATTGCGCTCGCCAATGTACTTGTGCATACGCTCAACTTCCTGCAAAGAGTAGTTCTCTTTCCAACTTGGAATGCCGTTTTTGTTGAGTATATTAACCTGCGTGTGATACGTTCCCTCGCGCTTTGACAACTCAGCAAGTACGCTTGTTTTACTGATTTTATTACCCACGCATACGAAACGACCGCGACCTGCCGACATTGTGCCAAAAAGTGCCGTTAAACACCATTCTACCGTTTCTTTTACGCGCTTTGAGTTACGGCACATTTCGTCATCGTCTATATCGTCAATAACAATATAATCGGGGCGGTTGCCTTTGTGTTTCAAGCCGCGAGGACTTTGCCCGCGTCCAAGCGCAATAAAAAACGTGTCGTCTTTGGTTACAAACTCGCCGTCTGCCCACCAACCATTTTTTACCTGTGCGCCAAAGTCCTTTATATACAACTCGTTAAACTCTAACTGCTCCTGTAAATCAGAGAGCAGTTTGCGAGCCGACTCCTGCGATTTTGATACTACTACAACCGTGTTTATCTCCTTCTCTTTTTGGCATTTTAGCCACAAAGGAATAAATACGCCCAAATGGGTACTTTTTGCGTGTCCGCGCGCCCACTCAAACACTGCCCGCGTGTCGCGGTTTTTTAACAGATATTTGGCTGCATCTACCTGAAATTTAGCACAGGCACAACTCGCAATATCGCCAAAATAAGTTTTTACAAAATAACCATAATCACTGCGGGCGCGGTCAATACGCGCCTGCTGCTGCTCGGCACTCTCCTTTTTGGGTGCAAGTTCGGGACGCTGCTTTTGCAGCATATTTTCCTTCCACTGAATATAAAGAGGATTTTTATAGATATTCGTTGCCATTGCGGTTTTTTATTTAATTTCTGCAAAAGTAGATACAAAGTATCTACTAATAAAACAGTTACGTCAAATTGACGTAACAAAAAAAGCCCCGAAACAATTAAGTTTCGGGGCTTTTTTTGTTAAGTATTATTCTTCTGTTAAATAATACTTGGGTGCGAGAACTTCCGACAATTTAAACAACTGCCATACATTATTGTGCAGGTCGTTATTTATAAGTTGGTTTTCGTCAGGGACATAATTTTTCGTAATTTCAAGCAAAAGATAAAATAAATGTTGGCGAATACTGTCTGCAACATAATCTGCATCAGTTCCTTTTGTGAAATAATCTGCCAACCGCGCCATTAATTTTTCATCAACTTGTCGCATTTCAGTGTCCTCCCATTAATTGTTCTACAATTTCATTGCGTAACTTGGCATCGTCTATGCGATGGGTAAGAGTTAGCAGCCGAATGAGCCTGTCGCTGGTCAGACGGTTGTGATTGCGCTTTTGGGGCAGTTCCTTTATGGAATTAACAACAAAAGGCTTATTCATTATTTGACACTCCGCCCAGTCGCGCAACTGACTTGCATAGCCGCTTTTAATATGATAAGCGTGTTCAATAAGCCCCAACCGTGTATATACGGTTCTGGGCTGTGCTAACATACCTCCCGTCTCTTTTATTGGGTAATTGTCCAAAAAATGAATGCCTTTCTTAAAATTACCGCGCATTTTATTGGCACGCAGTGCACTCGCAGATACTTTCAGTGCCCTTGCAATTTCTTTGGTACTTACCAAAAAAGTATGCTCACTGCTGGGCACCACTTTTAAAATAATGCCAGGGGATAATTCTACACGTGTTGGGTCTGTTGGTACTACTTCGTATTTGCCTGTCTTGCGAATGCTCGGCAAAATTTCAGATGTTACCCATTTGCGGAACACGTGGGCTTCTGGCTTGTTGCTGCGGAAAATCAAGTTGTAAAGACCAGATTCGTTGACAATAGTCATTTCCTGTGTTCCACCAGGGGTGTGTATTTTTTGCACACCCTTTTCATCAGCGTCAAGTTTACGCGTCTGCGTTCTGTCAACGCCCAGAGCATCTGTTACATCTTGCGCGATGAACCACGGCTCGTTGTTAATTACTTCAACCCGAATGGGCTGATTAGCAGGGTTGAAGGTAAATACCTTCGGAATGCTCGTAGCATTCGTTTCTTTGTTTTCTTTTAACATAATACATAATTTTTTTTAGCACGTGAACAAAAAAAGACGGCGTTCACTTCCCGCTGCTAAAGTCCTTATGTAAGAGGCTTGCATACACCATTATAATGTATGCACGGGGTTAAACACCGCCGTAAATGCTTGTATTCGGGGACAAAAAAAGCCCGACACAACGCTTGGGCAGATTAACTGCCTCTTACAATAAAAAACTTTAGCGTTGCAAAAGTATAAACTTTTTTTGAAACTACCAAATAAAAGAGCATTTTTTTTGTTTTTGTGCTGTAAAGTTACTAAAAATCAGGGACTTATGCAAATATTTTTGCATAAAAAATTGTAAAAAATAGTTAATATTCGTCTGCAAGTTCAGGGAACATTGAAAACCGATAGTCAATTTTTTTCGGAGGCGGGGCTTCGTTATTGATTTTTTGATAACGCATCAGCGTTCTGTAACTGATGCCGTCTAACTCAACAACTTTGTTCCGTAATATGTTTGCCTTGCATTTAATCAGATTTTCGGGCTCGTAATGCTTTTCCATCTCGTTAATTATACGCTTGGCACGATAGTATGTACTTCTGTTTTTCATTGTTATTGTCAATTTTTATCGGTTTGAACAAAAAGCCACCAAAATGCTAAAAAGCACAAAAACAGTACAACAGTTGAGATTATGCCAAATACAACGAAACGGCAAATCATACTGCCAAATATGCAACCAAGGCACACTGACATTAAAAAAAAGAGTAATAAGCAAACAAATTCGGTTGCTAATGTTTTTTGTAATTTTTTTAAATCTTTCATAATGCTTTTTTTGATTTTAAGATTTCAAATTCTAAAATTCCAATATTGGTACACCCTAATCTTGGAATTTTAGAATTTGAAATTGTTAATTAATTACGCTTCCGTCATTCCCAAAGGCACAGACACCCAAGCGTTTGTTTTTTCGTCCTTGATTTCAGCGCGGACGTAGGTTTTACTTTCGATTGGTTGATACGCCTCACGAATGATTTTAACGCCCTCAATCAAGCGTTCATCGCCACTCTCCTCTGCCATTTTTTGCAGTTGAAAAACACGGCTGATTTTCAGATTGCCCTTTTGGTCTTTACTCAACAGGCGAATAATCGTATCAACAAGAATTTTGCTTTTGTCGTCAGTGGCAAACGATGTTACACACTCTTTAATCATTGCGATGCCGTCTTCTGCTGTACTGTCGTAATTATCCTGTTGATAATTGCCGATGATAATGCGCTTTGTACTCTCTTTGTTTGAAAAAGTATGCGAGTTGTTTTCGCTTGACTTTTCAAACAGTGCTGCTTTCATTTCAAGCGCATTTTTGAAAGTGTCATACACCATCGCTTTGCGCCGTGCCAATAATTCTGATGTTTCCACCAAAAGCGGCAAAATTTCCTCTACCGACTGATTAACGATTTGTCGGTAAGCATCGCGGTCCTGTTTGTCGCGCTCTGCCTTCTCTTTTTTGGCTTTGTCTGCTTTAAAAGCCCAAAATTCCTCCATCTCCTCTCTTGTGTCAAAAGAGTGAGTTTGAATGTAGTTTGTTTCCATTTTGTTTTTTAATTTTTTAATTGTTAATAAATTGATATTTAATAAATTATC
>JAISKN010000220.1 GCA_031260925.1 Prevotellaceae bacterium
TTCAATGAATTTACAAAAACATCAGACGAAGTTTTTTTGTTAATCACAAGGAAAAAATAATCTCTATCTTTGTTTGCGCCTATATTTTTTTTCAAATTTTCAAAATATTTTCCATAACCGATACTGTTTGAAAAATCGGGCAACAAACCAGTAAGTGCATAATAAATTCCTAATTTACAATTCAGATTATCAGCAGATTCTGTTTTTGTAATTTTTATATTTACAGGATAAGATTTACCATTTTCTTCCAAAATAAAATCAAACCAATTTCTGCTGCGCGGCAAACTTACATCAAACTTTTGGCGAATAATGCGTAAAATTTCGTGTTCATTGATAAGCGAATTTACTCGCCCATCTTCGTCGTTTGACGAAAGAATTATATTTTGTTTACTCAAATATTTAACAATATCTGTGAGTTTTTTTGGGATTGGATTGGTGTTTTCCATATACTATTTTTCAAAATTTTAGTTCCGCAAAATTAATAAAAAAAAATTGAGAAAAAAAACGTAACTTTGCACCTAAATTTACAATTTACAATTTACAATTTACAATTAATTGCAGGTCCGTGCAGTGCAGAGTCTGAAAATCAGATAGTTGAAACTGCGAGCCAACTCTCTAAAATGGGAGTTGAGGTTTTTCGTGCGGGCATCTGGAAGCCGCGCACACACCCTAATTCTTTTGAGGGCGTGGGCGAAAAAGGCTTAAAATGGCTGCAAACCGTCAAGCGCGATTTTGGAATGAAAACCGCTGTGGAAGTTGCAAATTCGGCGCACGTTGAGGCGGCTTTGAATGCAGGAATTGACGTGCTTTGGCTTGGTGCGCGCACAACGACAAATCCGTTTGTGGTGCAGGAAATCGCCGATGCGTTGAAAGGTGCAAATATTCCGATTTTGGTAAAAAATCCTGTCATTCCAGATTTGGAACTTTGGCTTGGTGCGATTGAACGCTTGCAAAATGCTGATATTCAGAATATTACCGCTGTACATCGCGGCTTTGGCACGGGCGGCTCGCACTACCGAAACAACCCGCAATGGCACATTCCGATTGAACTGAAACGGCGTTTGCCAAATATTCCGCTGATTTGCGACCCAAGCCATATTGCAGGCAAAAAAGAACTTGTCGGCATTGTCGCTCAACAGGCTATCAGCCTGAATTACAACGGTTTAATGGTCGAAGTTCATTGTAATCCTGCACAAGCGGCAAGTGATGCCGAGCAGCAAATTACTCCCGCAGAATTGAAAATTTTGTTGAAAAATTTAGTCTTTTCAGAGGAAAATTCGCAAAACGAAATTTTGTCGATTTTTCGCCAGAAAATTGATGATTTAGACAGTTCGCTTATTGAAATTTTGTCGCAAAGAATGAATATCGCGCAAAAAATTGGCGAATATAAGCGTGAAAATGCAATTTCCGTTTTGCAAAGTTCGCGCTATGACGAAGTTTTGCAAAAGTGTATAAATCAGGCAGTTGCAAAAAACATTAACCCTGATTTTCTAAAAAAAATTATGGAAATTATTCACGAAGAATCAATAAAACAGCAGTTGTGAAAAAAAAAAAATCGCTGGCGCGGGCTTATAGCCCGTGCCGACAGCAGACAAACTTCAAAAACAAGCAATAAGGCACGGCTTGCAAAGCCGCGCCAGCGATTGGTACTGTCTGTTGTCTGTTGTCTTCTGTCTTCTGTCTTCTGCCGCGCGCAAGATATTATTGTCATTGGGCAGGTTTTTTCTGCCGATGACCAAACGCCTTTGAGCGGTGCAACAGTCTGGTTTTCAGGCACAAATATCGGCACGACAACAAACGAAGAAGGCTATTTTTTTCTGCGTTCGCCAAAAATGGAAAACTCGGTAATTGCCTCGTTTGTAGGCTACAAAAAGCGCGAAACAAAACTCGACAAAAGCCGCCGCGACCAAATGATTGAAATTTATCTCAAAGAGGAACACAATGTTTTAGACGAAATTTTTGTGTCGCCGAACAAAGCCGAAATTGCCCGAATTTTGAAATTGTTTAACCAAAATCGAAACAAAAACAATCCTAAAAATTTTTCGGGTTTTGAACTTGAAAATCAGTCTGTTACAAAACTTTATCTTTCAAATATCCGTCAAAAATGGTTGCAGAAAAAAGTTTTTTCAGAACTCAAAAATGGCATTCTGACACTCGAAGACTCAACTTTGATAATGCCAATTCATCAAAATATTACTAATAAAAACGAAAAATATCTTTCTGAAAAGACAGAAATAAATCCGATTTTTTCAGATGAAAAAACAGTGGAACTCTTTGGCAAAGAACAACTTAACTTAATTCTTAATGCCTATATTCCGCAAGCAAATTTTTACGATAATTCAATTTTGATGTTCGGCAAAAAGTTTGTCAGCCCGACATCAAAACAGGGAAATCTTTATTACAACTATTTTCTCGACACGGTTTATATTGACTCCGTAAAAAATTACGAAATTCATTTTCACCCCAAAAACAACAAAAATCTCACTTTTGACGGAAAAATGTGGCTTGATGCAAAAACTTTCGCGCTCACAAAAGTAATTGTTTCACTGCCGAAAAATGCAAATATCAACTATGTCAATTCGTTTTCAGTAGAACACAATTTTGCAAAAATAGATACGACAAAATATTTTTATAACTCTGTAAATCAAAATGTTAGTTTTAATTACAATTTCACATTTGATAAAAATCAAAACTACACTTCTGCAATTTTAACGCAACAGTCAGACTATAAAAATTTTCGTTTGTGTGAAAGTGAAATTTTGCTCAAAACCGAAAATGACGTAACGATTTCTGATGAACAAAAAACTTTCGGCGCAGCAATAGACACAATCAACAGCGCGAAAATTCAGAAAATTGCCTATGCGCTTGTAGATATTTTTATGAACGGTTATATCCACGCGGGTATAGTTGATTTTGGAAACGTTGCTAACTTTCTAAGGTACAATGCATTAGAGGGCTTTCGCCCAACTCTTTCGTTGCGAACAAGCGAAAAACTCAACAAAAATTTCACTCTCGGCGGTTACATCGGTTACGGTTTTGGCGACAAAAAAGGCAAATATGGCGGAGAATTTCAGGCTCGTTTCGGCAAAAAACGCGAGCATCAAATTGGACTTTTTTACGATAATGATGTGGTGCGTTTCGGTTACGGCGATGCCCTTTTATTAAATGAAAATATGTCGAGCGGCGAAAATATTTTGACTTCATTTTCTTGGGGACAAGGCTACAAACAGGTTTTTCAGCAGCAAAAAATTGACCTGAAATATCTTTTTGAGAAACGCGGTGTCCGTTTTACTTTCAATGCAAAAGCGGCACAGGTTTTTTCTAATCAATTCATTGATTTTCAGCAAAATAACAGGCAAATAAATGATGTAAAAATTATCGCTGCAACGGCTGGGTTAAGGCTTTCATTCAAAGAAAATTCGATTGACAACTTTTTCCACCGTTTTTATCTAAATTCGCCCTACCCTGTTCTAAATTTGCAGGGCGAAATCGGTTTTTGCGAAGTTGGCGAATTTCGTTTTGTTGAAAATGGAAAAATAACGCTGCCATACGCAAAAATTAAGATAACTCTGAAACAAAGTGTGGTTTTTCCGCTTGGAAAATTCAATTATGCGGTTGAAGGTGCAAAAATTTTCGGAAATGTGCCATACATTTTGCTCGAGTCGCCGACCACAATTCGCGGACTTTGGTACAATTCATACAATTTCGATTTAGTAAATCAGGGCGAATTTCTCGCCGACAGTTATATTTCGGCGCACCTCAAATATTACTCTAATGGCTTGATTTTCAATAATATACCATACGTCAAAGTCCTAAATCTGCGCGAAACAGCCTTTGTAAATTTTGCGTGGGGCGGGGTTTTCAACCCGCACGAAAAAGTCCTGCAAATGCCTCTCCACAAAAGCCTGCAAATGCCATACATTGAGGCAGGTGTCGGCATCACAAACATTTTGCGGTTTCTCTCTGTGGAGTCCGTGTGGCGCATTACCCACCGAGACGAAATGAAATGGGGAATAAGATGTAAAGTTTATCTCGATTTTTGAATAAAAAACAGTTTTTTGTTCTTTGAGAAATAATTTGTATTTTTGCAGAAAATTAATTATTAAAAAAAATGGCAGAATTAAAATTATCTTATAATGCAAAAAATGCTTATGCTAAAAGCCTCGTTGATGTTATTAAACTTTCAGGGGTTTTTAATGTTGTTCCTATAAAATCTACAAAATCGCCTTATAATCCAGAATTTGTTGCAAAAATCAAACAAAGCGAAAAACAGGAAGGCACAAAAATTAATTTAAAAGATTTATGGAAATAATTTTTAAAAAGACGGCATTAGATGACTTGAATATTTGGAAAAAAACAGGAAATACATCGGCACAGAAAAAAATATCAAATTTACTTGCCGAAATTTCTGTAACGCCATATTTTGGTACAGGGCAACCAGAACAATTAAAGCACGACTTGGCAGGTTATTGGTCAAGACGCATTAATAGCGAACATCGAATTATTTATAAAATTTCAGACGATAATGAAATTACAATATACTCATTAAGAGGTCATTACGAATAAAAAAGCCGTTTCACAACGACTTTTTTACTTTTTTTTGTGTTAAGTTGCTGATACACAGTACTTGTGGAGCATAGCGGACTCGAACCGCTTACCTCAACACTGCCAGTGTTGCGCTCTACCAGATGAGCTAATGCCCCGAAAATGTGTCCCCCGAGGGGCTCGAACCCTCGACCCACTGATTAAGAGTCAGTTGCTCTGCCAACTGAGCTAGGGAGACTTCTTTTTAGTGATTAGTTATTAGAGTTTAGAGTTTAGAAAATTACGATTTCAGTTTTTTTAAAATCTTGTACCTGTCTTTGTTCCTTGTTCTTTGTTCCTTGTTCTAAAAACGGCTGCAAAAGTACAAAAAAATCAGCAATCTGCAATGATTTTTAAAAATTTTTCTGTTATATAGTTAAGTTGCTCATTATCAAGTTCTGTGTGCATCGGCAACGACACAACACATTCAGACAGTTTCTCGGCAACAGGAAAATCGCCCGCCTTATAACGCTCATCTTGGTATGCTTTTTGCAAATGCAGCGGTATCGGATAATAAATCATTGAAGGAATGCCCTTTTCTTTCAACCCTTTCATCAATTTTTCTCTATCAACATCAACTAATTTCAACGTATATTGATGAAATGAATGTGTTGAAAATGAGGAAGTTACAGGTGTAATAACTTTTTTGCAATCTGCAAATTTTTCAGTGTAAAAATCGGCTGC
>JAISKN010000341.1 GCA_031260925.1 Prevotellaceae bacterium
AATATAAATAATAAAAAGTTTAAAAGTTGTCAATTTAATGCAAATAAAAGGAAATATAGAAATAGATAAAAACACAAGAGAAAGAACAATCATTTTTAATATATTGTTTTCTCTTAAAAGCAAGTTTGATTTATTAGGCAACCTAAACAAATCTGTTATTGCTGCAATTATTATATCTGTAAATTTCTGTGTGTTTTTCCTAAACTGACTTCTACGCCCTATCAGATAGATAATAATAACAGCAATTATTAATAATAGAATTGAAATTGAAATTAAATACCAAAAACATATCGGCTTTTCTATAATCTTATTGCTGATAACCTGTAACCCAAGCACAATCCAAAACATTAAAAAAAGAAAATTGAAATATTGAAAACCACTTTTCTTATGCAGTGAAGTTTTTTCAATCACTTCATTTACTAAACTTGATTTACCCACGCCGCGATTGCCCGTAACAAGATAAACTCCTGTACTGCTCGCCGAAATAATAATGTTTTTCAAGCGTTCAATCAAAGATTTTCGCCCTAAAAAGAACGAATGAGTTTTGTCGTCTCTGTCGGAAGTGTGCCAATAGGCATAATTTGGAAGTTCAAGAATTACCTTTTCAGTCCTTGAATTTAGAATGCTGGGAGGTGTGTTTTTGTTCATAGTATCAATTTATGAGGTTAAGTAAATTATAAAAACAGGTTGTTTGTTTTTTATTGCAAAAATTATGGTGCAAAAATACAAAAAATATTAATATGTGGTACAAAAATCAAATTTTTTTCAAATAAGTTTAAAAAAAGTGATTAGACACAAGTAATTAGACACAAGTAATTAGACACAAGATAAGTTATACCTATCTTGTGTATTGTGTCTTGCAGCGCAGCGGTCTTGTGTATTGTGTCTTGTAGCCAGCGGTCTTGTGTCTTGTGTCTTACAGCGCAGCGGTCTTGTGTCTTGTAGCGCAGCGGTCTTGTGTCTATCTTACCACTTAAAATTCCAAGTGATTGACGGCACTATCGAAAAGAGGTAAATCATTTCGGCGTACATTTTGTTGGGGTTGTCTTTTTCTGGGCGGAAATAAATTGTCCAGGGGTTTTTGCGGGCGTAGGCGTTATAAACGGACACATTGAGTTCGTGCTGAAATTTTTTGCTCGGTTTCGACAGTTTGCAAGTCGCCGACAAATCAAGTCTGTGGTAATCTGGAAAACGGTATGCGTTGCGCGCTGACGGTATCGGAACGTACAGAGTATCAATCTGGTAACGCCCTGTCGGGTAGGTTACGGGCGCGCCTGTGGAATAAACCCACGAGGCTGCAACCGACCAGCGCGGCGTAATGTCGTAATTGACAACCACCGAAATATTGTGCGGTTTGTCGTATGGCGACAGGAACTGTTTATCGTTGTTTATGCCTTTAATTGTGCGGAAACTCCTCGAAAAAGTGTAACTTACCCAGCCGTTGATTTTACCCGAATTTTTGCGCACCATCACCTCAACGCCGTATGAAAAGCCTTTGCCGATGCGCAATTCATTCTCCAAATATTCGTTGCCGAGCAGCGAGGCGCGGTCTCTGAAATCAATCACATTTTTATAATCTTTGTAATAAACTTCAAGCGAAGTTTCGATGTCCTGTTTTGAAAAATTATGAAAATAACCCGCAATATATTGGTCGCAGGTTTGAGGTTTAACATTCGGCGAGGCAGAAAACCACAAATCAAGCGGCGAGCCTGCCGTAGAATTAGACGCAATTTGAATATATTGCGTTGTGCGCGAATAGGACAGTTTTACCGAATTTTCGCCGTCAATCGTATAATTCACGCTTGCTCTCGGCTCAAAACCGTAGTTTGTGTTGTAACTTTTTCCTTTTTTGGTAAAAATACTGTCGCTAATAATATTATTTTTAACAAAATAATAATAATTGTTGTTTCCCAAATTATCAAGCATTGAAAAACGCAAGCCGTATCTGATATTCAATTTTTTCCAAAGAGTAGCCTGATGCTGCACATAAAGTGCCTGTTCGAGCGAAAAAACTGTCGGCAATTTAAAACTCGGCACGAGCGAATTTTCGCCAATTCCGCCGCCCTCGCCCTGATAAACAGCGTGATGCGTTGCCTGATAACCTGTTTTTATGGTGTGATTTGGGTTGATGTTGAAAGTTACATCATATTTTCCGCCGATGTCCATAAGCCGCGATTTCCATTGCATAGCGAGTTGTTCGGTCATATCGCTTTGCATTGAATAGTCGTAATTTGTAAATAAAAACGTGAAATTTGAGAAGATTTTTGACGAAAAAAGATGACTCCACCGCAGCGTTGCCGTCTGATTGCCAAAGCCCATTCCTGCCATACTCGCCGCAAATTTATCTTTGCCGAGATAGCCCGCAAGAAAAATTCTGTCGTTTTCGCCTATTTTGAAATTCAATTTTGCATTTACATCATAAAAATAGAGTTGCGAGTTTTTTAAATTTTCGTCTTTTAACATTTTTAAAAATAAATCTGCGTAAGTTCGGCGCGCAGAAACAAGAAAACTCACATTTTCAGTGAAAATCGGGCTTTCGACAGTAACGCGCGAGGCGATTGTGCCGATGCCGCCTGTTGTGCTGAAACGCTTGTTGTTGCCGTCTTTTGTGCGTATGTCCATCAAAGACGAGAGCCGCCCGCCAAATGATGACGGAATGTCGCCCTTGTACAGTTGCACGTCTTTTATCGCGTCATTGTTGAAAACTGAGAAAAAACCGAGCAGGTGAGACGAACTGTAAATTGTCGCCTCGTCAAGCAAAATCAGGTTTTGGTCGTAGCCGCCGCCTCTCACGCTGAAATTCGATGAGCCTTCGGCAACAGGCTGAACACCGGGCAAAAGTTGCAGTGCCTTTATCAAATCGACTTCGCCAACCATTGCGGGAATTGCCTTTATTGTCGAGGCGTTGAGGCGCGTTGCGCTCGTCTGTGTCTGCCTGATTTGCCCATCGGTGCTGACGACAAGTTCCTTCAATTCGTTGGCAGATGAGGCGAGTGCAATATCAATTTTTTTGTTGGAAGTAAAATCTATTGCAATCGTTTTTGTAAAATAACCCAGATACGAAACTTTTAAATGAAAATTGCCCGCAGGCACAGAAAGCGAATAAAAACCGTATTCGTTTGTTGTTGTACCGACTTGATTTTCAGCAATATAAACAGTTACGCCAATTAAACTTTCGCCCGAAAGAGAGTCAGTTACATTGCCGTAAATCGTAATTTTTTGCCCAAAAGCAAAGAGCGCATTAAGCAATAAAATGGTTGTTAAAATTTTTCTCATTATTGATAATTACTGCTGGTTTTTGTTAGATTCTTAAAGTTGCAAAATTAATGATTTTATTTTGAATACAAAAACATAAAATTTCAAAATCAATAACTAATATTTGACTTTTTATTTTTATAATATTTTCAAAAAATAATATAATTTTAATTAATTTTGCTCTTTTATTTATTAAGTATTGTTAAAACAAATATTTAATCACTGAAAATCAATTAGTTATTAATTATTAAAAAATAAGCATTTTATGCTGTAAAACATAAAATATAATTGCCAAAATGTTTGGAAATTATATTTTTTATTGCAACCTTTGTAGAAATTTTTAATCTATTTATTTAATTAGGCATTTAAATAAGCCATAAAAAAAGAGGTGTCATTGCGGGCTTGACCCGCAATCGCCTGAAATAGTAATAAAAAGCGATTGCGGGTCAA
>JAISKN010000343.1 GCA_031260925.1 Prevotellaceae bacterium
CTATCAACATCAACTAATTTCAACGTATATTGATGAAATGAATGTGTTGAAAATGAGGAAGTTACAGGTGTAATAACTTTTTTGCAATCTGCAAATTTTTCAGTGTAAAAATCGGCTGCATTCTGGCGCGATTTTATATAATCATTCAAATATGGAAGTTTTGCCTCCAAAACCGCCGCCTGAATGCTGTCCAAACGCGAATTTACTCCGATTATATCGTGGTGATAGCGCACTTTCATTCCGTGATTGGCAATCATCGTAATTTTTTCTGCCAAAGCCTTGTTATTGGTGAAAATTGCCCCGCCATCGCCGTAACAGCCGAGATTTTTTGACGGAAAAAACGATGTACAGCCAATATCGCCAATCGTACCCGAATGTTGTTTTTCGCCGTTTTTGAAAATATATTGCGACCCCATTGATTGACAGGCATCTTCTATCACAAAAAGATTGTGTTTCTTCGCCAACGCCAAAATTGCCTCCATATTTGCATTTTGCCCAAAAAGATGAACAGGCACAATGGCTTTCGTTTTTGGGGTAATTGCTCTTTTAACTGCCTGAATATCAATGCAAAACGTGTCAAAATCCACATCAACCACCACAGGCGTTAAGCCCAAAAGCGCGACAACTTCAGCGGTGGAAATAAACGTAAAAGTGGGTGTAATTACCTCATCGCCAGCCTTTAAGCCGAGCGACATCAGCGCAATTTGCAGCGCGTCAGTGCCGTTTGCCACAGGAATAACGTGCTTTACGCCGAGATATTTTTCGAGGTCTTTCTGAAAATCAACTACTTTTCCGCCCTTTACAAACGAACTTGTTTCGATAACCGAAAAAATCCCATTTTCGATTTCCTGCTGTATTTTCGAGTATTGGTTGTATAAATCAACCATTTGAATAGATTTCATATATTATTTACGATTTTTGATTTACGATTGCGCGAAGTTATAAAAAATTTCTCAAAAAAGCCTGTTTTTTATTCTCAAAAATAATAATTAACTTTGTGGCTAAATTATAAAACAAAAATTTTATGCCCAATTACACAGAAATAATCACTTATAACCCTGAAAAACGTTTTGGCAAGCCGTGCATTCGCAATACTCGAATTACGGTTTATGATGTTTTGGGTTGGTTGGCTTCCGAGATGTCGTTTGCGGAAATAAAATACGATTTTCCCGAAATAACGGACAAAGATATTTTGGCGTGTCTGGCTTTTGCATCTATGCGCGAACGTAAATTACAAGTTGCCTGATATGCGATTGCTTTTTGACCAAAATATTTCATTTAGAATTGTTTCGCATTTGCCGCAAAGTTTTGCCGAATGCAAACAGGTGCGCCATATTGGCTTGCAGGACAAAGCAGATATGGAAATTTGGCAATATGCGCGTGAAAATGATTTTACAGTTGTAACTTTTGACGCTGACTTTTATGATATTACGCTTGTAAAAGGCATTCCGCCAAAAATTATTTGGTTGCGCACAGGCAACCTTACAACAAAAGAAATTGCAGAATTATTAATTTTAAAATACTCATTAATCAAAAATTTTATTAAAGACGATGAACAAATGTGTTTAGAATTGGAATAAAAAATTAAATAAGTTGTGAGAAATTATCTGTCAATTTTAATATTTTGTTTTACTGCCAACTTCGTTTTTGCCACGAATGTAACAGTAAATAATTACACCGCCTTGGTTTCGGCTGTTGGCGGCACTGCTGATACTATTTATATCAACGGAACGATTGTTATTTGGCAGCATTTACCAGTTTATAGAAATTTGGTTTTTATTGGAATAAATAATGGAACGCTCAATGGTAATAATAATCAGCGTGGAATGGCTATTGGGGCAACAAAAGTTGAAATTCACAATTTAACCTTTATTAATGGAGGTGATTATATGTTTGGCTGTGCATTTATAGTACAATTAACTGATACTCTGATAGTTAAAAATTGCCATTTTCTTAATAATACTGCCTCTATTGGAGGTGCTATCTATGGACAATACAATAACTATATATTATTGGAAAATTGTGAATTTAAAAATAATCACACAACGGGAGAGGGCGGTGCTATTTGTATGATGGCAGGCGCAACTTCAGAAGGAAGAGTATGCAGTTTGTATATAGTAAATTGTTTGTTTTATAATAATTCTGTCGAGACTGCTGATGGAGGTGCAATTTATGCGCATTTTTTAAATAATTTAATAATATTCAATTCTCTTTTTTATAATAATAGTTCTTTGAATTTAGGAGGAGCAATACGTATAGAAAACACGCCGTGCAATATAATAAATTCAACTATTGTAAAAAATACAAGCAATGGCGGTGGTGGAATATGGAGTATGAATATAGGACCAAATTTATATAATTCTATTATTGTAGGAAATACTGCTAATATTGGAGGCGCAAATCAGGCAGATATTTTGGGAGAACCTGCAAATATATATAATAGTATTTATCAAGGTGTTTTCTCAATTGGTAACAATATTAATAATTTTAGTGGCATATTGCCTGCAAACATTTTTGTTGATTACAACAACGATGATTTTCATTTGCTTTGCAGTAGTGTTGCAATAGACGGTGGTAATAATACTGACTATGTAAATCAATGGAACACTGCTTTTTCTGCAAATACAATAACTTCCCCTATTGTTCATAATGATATTGGAGGTAATGTCCGCCTATTAGGAAGTAATATTGATATGGGTGCGTATGAAACATTAGCATTTAACGAAACAATTTCAGACTCTTTTTGTGAGGGCGATACATACGATTTTAACGGCAGA
>JAISKN010000012.1 GCA_031260925.1 Prevotellaceae bacterium
TTTCCTGCGCTGCCAAGTACGTTTTCGATTTTGTGCTTGTAGAGTTTTTGCATATTGTCGCGAGCGGGACCGAGATATTTTCTTGGGTCAAACTCTGCTGGTTTCAATGCAAATGTTTCGCGCACTGCGGCTGTCATTGCCAAACGGCTGTCGCTGTCGATGTTGATTTTGCAAACTGCCGACTTGGCTGCTTTGCGCAACTGCTCTTCGGGAATGCCGATAGCATCTTTGAGCGCGCCGCCGTATTTGTTGATTGTAGCAACCTCTTCCTGCGGCACTGACGATGCGCCGTGCAGCACGATTGGGAAACCCGGAAGTTCTTTTTCGCAACCTTCCAAAACGTCAAAGCGCAATGGAGGAGGAACTAAAATACCGTTTGCATCTCTTGTGCATTGCGCGGGCGTGAATTTGTTTGCGCCGTGCGATGTGCCGATAGAAATTGCCAAAGAGTCGCAGCCCGTTTTTGTTACGAAATCAACCACTTCCTCAGGGCGAGTGTAGGTGTGATGTTCAGCCGAAACTTCGTCTTCTACGCCTGCCAACACGCCAAGTTCGCCCTCAACGGTAACGTCAAATTGGTGAGCGTACTCAACCACTTTTTTGGTAACGGCAACATTTTCGTCGTAAGACAAGTGCGAGCCGTCAATCATAACAGACGAAAAACCGCTGTCGATGCAACTTTTGCAAGTTTCAAAAGTGTCGCCGTGGTCGAGGTGCAGCACTATTTGCGGACGTTCCCAGCCGAGTTCTTTGGCGTAAGCCACCGCGCCCTCTGCCATATAACGCAGCAAAGTAGCGTTTGCATATTGGCGCGCGCCTTTCGACACCTGCAAAATCACAGGCGATTTTGTTTCCGCAGCCGCCTGAATAATTGCCTGCATCTGCTCCATATTATTGAAATTGAACGCAGGAATTGCATAACCGCCATCAACGGCATTTTTGAACATTTCGCGGGTATTTACCAAACCCAATTTTTTGTAATCTACCATAATTTTTTTTATTTAAATATTTATTAATCAGTTATTTATATGAATGACAGGTTGAAATTATTTTTTGTTTTTTTAACCACAGAGAACACTGAACTCACAGAGTTTATAAAAAGGGATTAATGATTTCTAATTGTTTTTCTACAACCAAACCGCTGTGCATATCTTCTGAATATAAAGTGCTGCAACCCGCCTCAAGTGCAGATGCAACAACAATGCTGTCAAAAAGTTGAAAATCGTAAATTTCTATCAGTTTTTTTGCCAAAAACAAAGTATAATATGTAATCTGCTGTATATGACAACCTTTTAGGTCGTTCATACATATTTCCAAAATTTGCTGTTTCGGAAGTTTAAAAAGCCTTTTAATAACGTTCAAATATTCCGACACAACCTGCGCAGAAACAACAGGCATTAATTTTATAACTTCTATTGCCTGCATTTTCTTTTCTGTATTATTGTCGCGGAGATATACAAATATATTTGTGTCTACGGCAATTCTTTTAGGCTTAGTCGTAATTATTTGCCTCATCTCTATTCCATTTATAACCTATTTCTTTAAAATTTACGGAATACTTTTTATTATTTTCCAAAAGTTGCCGTTTCCGTTCTGCGATTGCTTCGGGGCTATCGTCAAAGGGCATTTCATCGCCAATCAGCGCAATATTATTCCACTCCGCTGCATTTTTTGCCATTTCGCTGTTTCTAATTGATTGCAGTATTTCCTCAACTATCAACCACTGCACAGTAATCGGCAAAACATTAATTTCTTTGATAATTTCTTTTGTTGCCATAACTTTTTTATACTAAAAAAACACGCTGCAAAGGTAGTAAATAATTATAAATTATGAATTATAAATTATGATTTTTTTTGATGTTTTTCTTTATATAAAAATATTTTTTAAAAATCAATCAAAAAAATAAAAAAAATTGTAACTTTGCACTTTGAAAAAAAATTAGAGAGAATGAAAATATGTGTTTATTGTGCATCAAGTCCGTTGGCGAGCGAAACGCTTAAAAATCAGGCTGTTATAATCGGAGAGTTTATTGCGAAAAACGGTCATACTTTGGTTTATGGCGGCGCAACAGGCGGTTTAATGGACGCTGTGGCGCAGGCTGCAAGCGACAATGGCGGTGAAATTATCGGCATTATTCCGCAACTCATCATCGAAAACGGCAGAAAAAGCGATTTGCCGACCCAACTTTTTGTGGTCAAAGATATGAACGAGCGGAAAGCGATGTTGAAAGAGATTTCCGATATTTTTGTGGTTTTGCCCGGAGGTTTCGGCACATTAGACGAATTTTACGACACAATTACAAGCGGCGTGCTTGGCTATTTTGATAAAAAAATCTATTTGGTCAATTATGAAAATTTTTACGAAGGCGTAATTTTGTTGATAAAAAATATGATAAAGGAAAATCTTGGCTATTGCAACCGAAAAAACAATTTGGTAATAACCGAAAGTGCGGAAGATACTGTTGAGAAAATTAATAATATTTACGATTTATGATTTATGATTTTAGATTTACGATTTTAGATTTACGATTTAACGATTTTAGATTTACGATTTTAGATTTACAATTTACGATTTAACGATTTTAGATTTACAATTTACGATTTAACGATTTTAGATTTATGATTTACGATTTAACGATTTTAGATTTACGAGTTGCAATTAACAATTAACAATTAACAATTAACAATTAACAATTAACAATTTACAATTAATATTATAATTATTATGAACCTTTTATTTAAAAGAATTTTTGGAAAATTTCAAAGCACTCCAAAATTTGAAGCCGCTGAAAAACAGTTAGTTGCGGACTGTAACCGCTACAGAAAAGTTGAACAATCTGACGAACTCAAAGAGTACCGCCGTTTGTTTGATATTGTAAAATCTGCCGATTTTAAAGAGCGGAAAAAGACACTGCAAAACCGCAAGTACAAAGACACGCAGGAAAGCCGCGATATGCACGCTTTTCACCGCTACGACAGCAACAGCAAAATCAAACTTTATTATAACACGCTGAAAAGCAGGCAGTTGGCTGATTTTTTGGCGTTTAAGGAAACAGACGAATATTTGCAACTCGGCGACAAAAAAGCGGTTAAAAAATCGCCAAAACTCAAAGCACTCAAAAAGTACGAAAAATCGGCTGAATACCGCAACTACATTCGTTTCCACGAGTCATACCCGATTTCGGAATACGAGCGTTTGAAAGAGAAAATTTCAGAGCCAGAGTTCAAAAAGGCGAACGCTTTTTGGGCTGATGCAAAACGCTGGCTCAAAACCGAAGAATGCAAATTGGAACACGATTATTTCAAACTTGCAGACAGTTCCGACATCGTGTTTTTCCTCGCGCAAGAGCCGAAACGTTTTGAGTGGGTGGAAAAAGCGCAACTCACTTTCAGAGAAGATTTCAGTTGGAGAAAAATCGAAGAATCGAAGTGGAAAGCAGGTTTTTATTACTCAAATCCTGCGCTGAAAACGGTGCATTCATTTTTGAACGAACGTCAGGCAAACACAGGCGGCGCAAACGTTGTCGGCGGCAAAGAATTGACGATTGCAACCAAAATTCAGAACTTCAAATCGCCAACTTGGCACAC
>JAISKN010000067.1 GCA_031260925.1 Prevotellaceae bacterium
TTTTATTAAGTTATGACGAAAAAAATCCTTTGGTAGTACCTACTTTGGACTATCTACAAAGGGTTGGCGTTGTTAAGAAAAAAACAACGCATAAAACAAGCCTTGATGAAGCATTGGAAGATATAAAAAAAGGTAGAATTTATACATTATGCAGCAGAAAAACAAGAGCAAAAGCAAGCGTTTAAGCGTAAAAGAGTTTTTTGAGTATTTTTCAAAATTTGATAACCCCAAATATACTGTAAAATACACAAATGCTTTTAAAAAAAAATGTAAATCTTTGTTTTAAACGAGATTTAGACCTTGTAGAGTTAAAAACTGCCATAGAAATTTTGGCAACAAAGGGCGTTTTGCCCGAAAAATATCTTTCCCACCCATTAAAAAACACAAAGGAAAAAATAATGGAGTGCCATATCAAACCTAATTGGTTATTGTTATGGGAGCAAAACGAAAACGAAATGATTTTACTTTTGGTAAATACAGGCACGCATTCTGATTTATTACAATAAAAGCCGTTCCAATTTTTGGAACGGCTTTTTTATTCCATTGCTTGTTTTGCCTTTATTAATCGGCTTTGTGCGGCAGGGGGGACTCGAACCCCCACATCTCTCGATACCAGTTCCTAAGACTGGCGTGGCTACCATTACACCACTGCCGCAAGATTATTTCAAATTTCAATATTTTATAATTTCAAATTGTTTTGACTTTTTAAAATCTGAAATTTGAAATCTGAAATTTTAAAATTGTCCGCAAAGGTACAACTTTTTTTTTATTTACAAAAATATTTTTTGCCCTGATAAACAGCGAGTTGGCTCATTCGCTTTTCGAGTTTATGTACAAATTCGTAGTTTTTTATGCCCCAGTTCGGCGCAATCAACCACTCAGCAGGCGACTGCGACACAAACCGTTCCAAAGCAATTTCGGGCTTTAAATGCTCGATAAATTCTATCAGCAATTCAATATATTCGTCTAAATAGAAAAGGTGGTAATTTTGTGAGTTTTGCTCAAAATCTGCCGCCATTGCGGTATTTTTTATTATCTGTAACTGATGAATTTTCAGCACATTAAGCGGCAAATCGTTCATTTTTTCTGCGTGCGAAAGCATTGTTTGTCTGTCTTCAGATGGCAAGCCCAAAATCAGGTGCGCCCCGACATTTATTCCGCGCTGTGCGGTCTGTTCGATTGCCCAAGCAGACGTTGCAAAATCGTGTCCGCGATTGATGATTTTCAACGTCTTGTCGGAAGTTGATTCTACGCCGTATTCGAGCAAAATGAAATACTTTTGCGCCAATTCTGAAAAATAATCAAGTAGTTTTTCATCAACGCAATCGGGGCGCGTGCCTATTGCCAAGCCAATAACTTTTGGGTGCGAAAGTGCCTCTTCGTAGAGTTTTTGCAGATGCTCAAAACTGCCGTAAGTGTTGGTATAACTCTGAAAATAAGCGATATAGAGTTGCGAATTGTACTTTTTGAAAAAATCAATTCCCTCTTCAATTTGCTGTTTTACAGGTTTTTGCGGCATACAATATTCGGGCAAAAAACTTTGATTATTGCAATATGTACAGCCGCCCGTGCCTTTCGTGCCGTCACGATTGGGACAGGTAAAACCGCCATTCACAGAGATTTTTTGTACTCTCTGTCCGAATTTTTGGTGTAAAACTTCTGAAAAATTGTTGTAGTTATTCAATTACGAATTATTTTGTCTGAACTTTGATTTTAATGTGATTTTTTTGATTAATGTGATTTTTTTTTAATCATAAAAATCTTTTTAATCATCTTAAAATCAAAATTCAGACTATAAAAATTATTCTGCTACACAACGAACGCAATAACCATATCTGCGATAACCGCCATCTATATATTCGTCATTATTGTCAAAGAACAAACTATAGGCTTGCTCATTTCCATATTCATACGCAAGACTACTCCAATAATAACCGCTATCGCCTGACCCGCCGCGCTCGCCATCATTGCTTGCTCTTAATCCAGCAGCAGGCAGAAAAACAGTGTTTTTCCCTGTGCCGAATACACGCCCATTTACTCCATTAGTTGCAGTCCATTTATTCTCAGAATTTAACAAACTTTGCAATTCCAATAATGTCGGAACTCTCCAACCTTTTGGGCAAATATTGTTGGCAGTTTCCCAAGTATCGCCCAAAGGAACAACTTCGTTCCATTTCGTAGTTCCATTAGAGTTTATAAAGTCGGTTGAACTCCACCCTACATTTCTATTCCATTGATACAGCATACCTGTATCTTCGGGTTTGGCAGCAAATGTGCCGGGCTTATCTACATTTCGCGTTGCCCATTTAACGCCATTAATAACAACGCCATTATCGACAGTTGGCTCATTGCCATTGCCGCAAGAAGTAAATACCACAGTTGCCAATCCCATTGCGAGCAGCAACATCAATTTAGTGAATTTAAAGTTTTTCATACAAAATTATTTTTTAAGTGAATAATTATTTTTGCAAAATTACGTTATATTTTTTTAAACAACAAAAAAATATTTTTTTGTGAACAAAATGACGAAAATTTTATTAACTTTGCAGCCTAATGTTATAGAAAATTGTAGAACAATTTAATATTGAAATTTTTATGCCTACAAAAACAAGAAATTTGACCTTTGCACAAAAAAACAATGTGCCAAAAGGGTATGTAACTTTGGAAAAAGGCTTTAATGAAATTCATAATTTTGTAACCGATTTATACAAAAACAATTAACCACGATTTTAACATTTTTATAAAGAAAATTAAATGTAACAACGAATTAAAACAATAAATTTTATTAAACAAAAAAACTCAAAAAAGTATGGCTACAGACATTAAAAACTTACAACCACAAGCGGTTTGGAATAATTTTGCGAAAATTTGCGCAACGCCTCACCCTTCGCATCATTTGGAAAAAATTACAAAAATGATGGTTGATTTTGGAAAATCGCTCGGCTTGGAAACCCTTACAGACAAGGCGGGCAACGTGCTTATTCGCAAGTCTGCAACGGCGGGAATGGAAAACCGCCAAGTTATCGTGCTGCAATCGCACCTTGATATGGTGCCGCAAGCCGACAGCAGCGTAAAACACAACTTTGAAACTGACCCAATTCAGACAGTGATAAAAGAAGACTGGCTTTGGGCTAATCAAACTACTTTGGGCGCAGACAACGGCATCGGCGCGGCTGCTGCAATGGCAGTTTTGGAAAGCAAAGAGATGAAACACGGCGAAATTGTCGCGCTTTTTACCGCAGACGAGGAAACAGGAATGTATGGCGCATTCGGTTTGCAGCCGAATTTTATCAAAGGCGACATTATGCTTAACCTTGACTCCGAAGACGAGGGCGAACTTTTTATCGGCTGCGCTGGCGGCTTAGATGCAAATATCTCGTGGAATTTTAAAGGCGTGCCTGCCTCTCCAACAGATATTGCGCTCAAAATCAGCATATCAGGCTTGAAAGGCGGACATTCAGGTTTGGAAATCAATCAGGGCAGAGGAAATGCCAACAAACTGATTTTCAGATTTTTAAAGGAGGCTGTGGCGCGTTACGAGGCTCGTTTGGCAGCGATTGAAGGCGGAAATATGCGCAACGCAATTCCGCGCGAGGCTTGGGCTGTTATCACAATTCCAGAAGAAGAAAAAACTGATATTTTAAATCTTGTAAAAGAATACGAAGATTTGTTTAACGCTGAATATCAATTAATTGAAGAAAAAATTAATTTTACGGCAGAAGAAACTGCATTGCCAGATTTATGGCTGCCAGAGCAAATTCAAGACGATTTGATTAATTCCGTAACGGCTTGTCCTAATGGCGTTTTCAGAAATATTCCTGCAATCCCTGACATTGTAGAAACTTCAATGAATTTGTCAATTATTGAGGCAAATGCTGAAAAAATTGAGGTAAAATGCCTTTTGCGCTCGTCTGTTGATAGCAAAAAAGAGGAACTTGCATCAATGGTAGAAAGCATTTTCACGCTTGCTGGCGCAAAAGTTGAGTTTTCGGGCGGTTATTCAGGCTGGAATCCAAACCCAAATTCGCCAATTCTAAAAGCGATGAAAGAGTCTTATCAGCAGGAGTTTGGCGTTGAGCCGAAAGTTCAGGTTGTCCACGCAGGTTTGGAATGCGGCATTATCGGCGCGATTGAGCCTAACCTTGATATGATTTCGTTTGGTCCAACTATCCGTTCGCCTCATTCGCCAATGGAAAGAGTGAATATTCCAAGCGTTGAAAAATTTTGGAAATTTTTAATCAAAGTTTTGGAAAACGCACCGGTGAAATAGACACAAGACCGCTGCGCTGCAAGATTATAGACACAAGACCGCTGCGCTGCAAGACACAAGACACAAGACACAAGACCGCTGCGCTGCAAGACACAAGACACAAGACCGTTGCGCTGCAAGACACAAGACCGCTGCGCTGCAAGACAAAAGACACAAGATAGGAAAAACTTATCTTGTGTCTTTTAGCGTAAGCGGTCTTGTGTCTTTTATCTTGTGTCTATTATCTTGTGTCTATTATCTTGTATCTACAATTTCCCTTTCAGACCCAAATTAATTTTTATCATTAAATCGAAAAAAATAATTTTTGCGTTGCCGTTTTGTTCGATATGGGCTTCGGCGAGCGCAAATTCATTCATAAGTTTTTCAATATTGGTTTCATTTATAAATTTTGAAAAATTATTGATAAAATCTTTTTCTAAATTATTAATATATGATAAATTATCGTTTTTAAAGTTAAAAATAAAACATTCGCGCAAAATCCGCTGTGAAAATTGCAAAAACGAAATATGCGAACTTCTGCCCATTTTTGAGATTTTTTGATTTAGTTCGCTCATATTTTCCACTTTAAAGAGCCAACTTATCCGCATTATTAACATAAAAAGTTCAAAAAACTCCTTTTGTTCATCTTTTTGCTCAATATTTTTTAATAATTCCACCCACGAGCCTTTTGCATTTTTTAATAAAAAATCAATATTATTTTCGTCAAAATATATTCCTTTGGTTTTTAGCGCGTTACGCAAATCATCTTGCGTTAATGGCGGAAAAAAGAGCGGTTGTGTGCGTGAAATAATGGTTGAAATAATCTTGTCAGGCTTGTCGGTTACAAGCATAAAAACCGTTTGTCCCATTGGCTCTTCGAGTATTTTCAGAATTTTGTTTGCCAATTCCTCGTTCATTCTGTCGGCGCACCAGATAATCATAATTTTGTAGTCCGATTGAAACGATTTATAGTTGAGTTTGCGGATAATTTCCTCGCCTTCGCGCGTGTAGATTACGGCGACAGTTTCTTTTGGCAGTTTTTTTTGCCATTCGTCAAAAGTGATGTATTGATTTTCCAATAAAGCGGTGCGGAAATTTGGCATAAATTCGTCGCAAATTGCTTTGCTGTCGTTGATTGGGAAAACAAAATGCAAATCTGGGTGTGCGAGTTTTTCGATTGCTCGGCAAGACGGACAAACGCCGCAAGAGTCGGATTCTGTGCGGTTTTTGCAGCAAATATACTGCGCATAAGCCAAAGCCATCGGCAACGTGCCTGTTCCGCCGCTGCCGTAAAAAAGTTGAGCGTGCGCCACTCGTCCGCTTTGCACGCTGTCTATCAGCCTTTGCTTGATATTATTTTGCCCAATTACGTCTTTAAACATAGATTTATTTCAAAATTTCAGATTTCAAAATTTCAGATTTCTCAAATTGAAATTTTGAAATCTGAAATTTTGAAATTTGGCTGTACCTCCGTACGGAATCGAACCGTAACCAAGAGAACCGGAATCTCTCATTCTATCCATTAAACTACGGAGGCGGGAGAACATTAGAATATAAAATGCAAAATGTAGACTGTAAATGCGGTTGTATTCTTTGCTTTTCATTCTTTGTTCTAAAAATCGCCTGCAAAGGTAATAATTTTTGCAAAATAAACAATAATTTTTGTTTAAATATTTTTTGCAAAAAAGTTTGGCAGTTTGTCAAAAATGTTGTAATTTTGTGCGCTTTTTATAAAATTGCTAAAAACGAATATGAAAAAACACATATTTATTACAGGTGGAGCAGGCTTTATCGGCTCGCACGTTGTACGTTTATTTGTAGATAAATACGCTGATTATCAAATTGTTAATCTTGATGCTTTGACTTATGCAGGCAACCTTGAAAACTTGAAAGATGTTGCCGAAAAGCCGAATTATATTTTTGAAAAAGTTGATATTACTGACTATGAAAAGGTTGATTTTCTGTTTAAAAAATATCAACCTTGCGGCGTAATTCATCTTGCAGCCGAAAGCCACGTTGATAGGAGTATTACCGACCCGTTTGTATTTATTCGTACTAACGTGTTGGGAACGTGCAATTTATTGCACTGCGCAAAGGAACTTTGGAAAGGCGATTTTGACGGAAAACGGTTTTACCACGTTTCCACAGACGAAGTTTATGGCGCGTTGGAAAATGACGGCACATTTTTTACAGAAGAAACCAAATATCAGCCGCATTCGCCCTATTCGGCATCGAAAGCGGGCAGCGACCATTTTGTACGCGCATATCACGACACCTACGGCTTGCCGATTGTGATTTCAAATTGTTCAAACAATTACGGCTCACACCATTTCCCAGAAAAACTTATTCCGTTGGCTATCAACAATATAAAACTCAAACGCTCAATTCCGATTTACGGAAAAGGCGAAAATGTGCGCGACTGGCTCTTTGTAGATGACCACGCAGCAGTGATTGACGTGATTTTTCATAACGGAAAAAATGGCGACACATATAATATTGGCGGAAACAACGAATGGACAAATATTGATTTAATCCGCCTTTTGTGCAAAATTATGGATAAAAAATTAGGTAGAACGGAAGGCGAAAGCGAAAAACTTATTACTTTTGTAACCGACCGTGCAGGACACGATTTACGTTACGCTATCAATTCTCAAAAATTGCAAAAAGAACTTGGCTGGAAACCATCTTTGCAATTTGAGGAAGGCTTGGAAAAGACTGTTGATTGGTATCTTGCAAACGAAAAATGGGTAGAAAATGTTACTTCGGGCGAATATCAAAAATATTACAAAAAAATGTATAGTTAAATATTGTTGATTTGCTTATTTGTTGATTTGGTTATTTGTTAAATATTGTTGATTTGATTATTTGTTGATTTGGTTATTTGATAAATGTTGATTTGATTATTTGTTGATTTGGTTATTTGTTAAATATAAATAATCAGATAATCAAATAATCAGATAATCAAATAATCAGATAATCAAATAACCAGATAATCAAATAACCAGATAATCAAATAACCAGATAATCAGATAACCAGATAATCAGATAACCAAATAACCAAATAACCAGAACCAGATAACCAAATCAACAAATAACCAAATCAACACATCAACAAATCAACCAATAACAAAAAAAAACATTAACAAATATGAAATTTCTAAAAACGACTTTATTTTTATGTATTGCAACTTCAATGTTTTCGTGCAGAGTTGCCTATTTTAAGAAAAGCGCGCAAGTGGAAAACGCTGTGCAAAATACGGAGGCTGTTATAAAAAGCGGTGATATTCTTTCTATCATTGTGTCAGCAGAAGACCAAGCCGTTGCTCAACAGTTTAATTTGCCAATGTCTTCAAGCGCAACTTATGGCGAACTGAAAGCAGGTGCATCTGGAGGCACGCAGTTGCAGCCGTATATTGTGGAAACTGACGGCAGCGTAAATATGCCTGTTTTGGGCAAAGTGGAAATTGCAGAGAAAACACGTCCGCAGGCGGTTGCATTTTTGCAGGAAAAACTTGCGGCATACGTCAATAAACCGATTGTAACTATTCAGTTTATAAATTATAAAGTTACCATTCTTGGCGAAGTTGCCAAGCCAGGTACATACACAATTCCAGACGAAAAAATCACTCTTACGCAGGCATTAGGTTTGGCAGGCGATTTGACTATTTATGGAAAACGCGGGAACGTGCTTTTAGTCAGAGAAAAACCTGATGGACAAAAGGAATTTACGCGCATAGATTTACATAAACAAGATATTTTGTTTTCAGAAAATTATTATTTGAGGCAAAATGATGTTATTTATGTGCAGCCGAATGGCACAAAAGTATTTTCTGCAAATGCCGCCATTATTACTATTCCTTTGAGTATAGTTTCTGGTGCGGCTTCTATTGCAACACTTATCTATGTAACAATACCCAAAGATGAATCTCAATAAACTCTATACTCAATACTTGCTACTCAATACTCATTAACTAATCATTAAAATAAAAAATGGAAAATAATAATAATGTAACTCCACAGGAAGAATTTGATATAAAAACAATTTTAAAAATTGCAAGAAAATATCTTTGGCTTTTTATTGCATTGCCAATTTTTTGTGCTATCATTGCTGTAATTTACAGCAAAACCAAAGCCCCTGAATTTACTTCTACCGCCGAAATCCTTGTAAATCTTGAATCTGCAAATCAAAAATTTGATATGCTCAATTTTGACGGCTCAATGTCATCTCTATTCGGTAGCGGCAACGATTTGAATGATGAGATTGCCATTATCAAATCAAAACGTCTTTTGACGCAACTTGTGAATGAACTTGATTTGCGCAGCGACACATATATTAAAAAGGGAGTTTCGTACCGCCTTTTGTATCAAAATGAGCCGTTGATTGTAATTTACCCGCAAGATTTTTTCAAAAATTTGCGCGGTGGTCTAACTATTGATGCTAAAAAAAGTGATGACGGCGAGTTTTTATTTAATTTCATTTATCGCGAAGGAAAAGAAAAACATAAGTTTGACTATAAAACTACTTCGCTTGACGAGCCTGTTGAAACGCCTTGGGGAAGTTTTTTATTTGCCGAACAGGTAAAATTTGCACCGAAAGATGAAGGTTATAAAGTTAGAATGACTGCGGCAGGCATTAAAAGCAGAGTATCAGCACTTGATGCACAAATTAATATCTCCCGCCTTTCAAAAGAGAGCAATATTTTGACTTTTAGCACTACATCGCAAAGTCAGGTGCGCAACGAGGCTATAATCAACAAGTTGATTGATATTTATCAGAATGATAAAATCACTGACCAAAATCAGGTTTCAAAGCAGATGTCAGATTTTATTACCGAAAGGCTTGCGCTTTTGACTGATGAGTTGAAAAACGTTGAAAAACAGGTTGAAGTTTACCGCAAACAGCATAATATGACTGATGTTTCGGCACAAACACAGGTTTATATTCAAAAAGCAGGCGACTATGAAAAGCAAATTGCTAATGCCGAAATTCAGTTGAGCGTGGTAAATTTCATAGAAAATTATTTAAAAAAATCGTCAGATACAGATTTAATTCCTGCAATGGCAGAGGTTTCAGATGCTGGTTTTGCAACTATGATTTCGCAGTATAACGAGTTGGTTTTGGGCTACATACGTTTAATTAATGCAGGCTCGGCAAATACGCCGAATGCCTTGCGAACTCAAAGTCAAATTCAGACAACGCGCACAGGCATTTTGCAGTCTATCGAAAATCTGAAACGCAGCGTTGAAATTACAAAAAGCGATTTGAGCAAAAAGAGCAGCGAATTTTCGTCAAAAATAAAAGATGTGCCGACTTACGAGCGCGAATTTGCCGAGATTGCCCGCCAGCAGCAAATCAAAGAACAATTATTTTTGTTCCTTTTGCAAAAACGCGAAGAGGCGCAACTTTCGCTTGCAATGGCGACTTCGTCTGCAAAAATTGTTGATACTGCATACACGCAAGGCAATCCTGCTGCAATGGGATTGAGCAAACTTGCGCTTTTCGCATTGATTATCGGGCTTGTGCTGGCTGCGTTAATTGTTTATCTAATAGAATTTTTCAATGATAAGATTTCAAGCAAAGATGAACTTCAACGTTATTCTTCGTTGCCGATTATAGGAGTGTTGCCGTTCCAAAAAGGCATTTCAACGCTTGCAATCACAGAAGATGGACACCATAGTATCCTCAAAGAAAGCATTAGAAAAGTTCGTACATATTTGCCGTTTATTGTGCAAAATAATGAGAATAAAGTTATAATGGTTACCTCGTCTTGTCCGGGCGAAGGCAAGTCGTTTGTGTCGATAAATCTTGCATTGTCGCTGGCAATGATTAACAAAAAAGTGGCGTTGGTCGGGCTTGATGTTCGTAAGCCTATGTTGGGTAAATATATGAATCTCAGTCCAAAAAATGGAGTTACAAATTTTATTTCAGATGAAACTATAAAAGTCTCCGATATTGAGAATATTTATCCAGATAACAAAAATCTTTCTGTTTTTACTGGAGGAACTGTTCCGCCAAACCCATCAGAATTGTTGTGTAACAGCCGTTTGGCAGATTTATTTGTAGAATTGCGCGAAAGATTTGATTATATAATTGTTGATACGCCGCCTGTAATGTTTCCTGATTCTTATATCGTTAGCAACGAGGCAAGCGCGATTATTTATGTTGTCAGAAAAGATTTGGCAACGCGGGACGATATTAGAAGTCTTAACACAGATATTAACGACAACAAACTTAAAAATGTTTATCTTTTGTTGAATAATGCTGATAAACAGTCATATACATATTATTACAACAGATACGATTTATACAAATAATTTTAAATTTTAAATTTTAAATTACAAATTAAAAAAATCAAATAACATTGACTTTTACATTAATTTACAATTTAAAATTTACAATTAGTAATTAAAAAACAGTGCATTTCTTCGATTTTTTAAATATAGCAGGCAAATATCCGTTTATCGGCACATTGGTAACATTTTTGGCAGGGCTTGTGCTTATGCCGATGGTGTTGCGCTTTGCCAAAAGAAAAAATATGGTAGTTCGTCCAAATAAACGCACTTCGCATAACGGCGCAGTGCCAAATATCGGCGGACTTGATATTTTTTGTTCATTACTATTGGTTTTCATTACTCTGCTGATGTTCAACAGATTATCAATGCCGTTTTTTATCGGATTTTGTTTGTTGTTTGCCATTGGTTTTATAGACGACAGGCTAATTTTATCGCCGTATTGGAAACTTTTGGGCGAAACTATTTGCGCTTTTTTTCTGATTTTTCTTGCAGACATTCGCATAACTTCGCTTTATGGAATTTTTGGAATAGACGAATTGCCGTTTTGGGCAAGTTATTTACTTTCATATTTTGTTTATATCACAATCGTTAATGCCCTGAATTTGATTGACGGCATAGACGGTTTGGCGTCTGGTTTGGGCATAATTTACTGCCTCTTTTTTGGTTTTTGGTTTTATCTGATTGGCTACGAATACAACGCGCTTTTCTGTTTCTCGGCTGTTGGCTCGCTGTTTGTCTTCTTTTTATATAATGTGTTTGGCAGAAGCAGCCGAAAAATTTTTATGGGCGATAGCGGCTCTCTGATTTTGGGCTATTTAGTTACGTTTTTTGCATTTCAATTTCTTGATATTAACGCAAATACATTGCCGCATGACAAAGAAGTTTTTCGTTTTTTGTCTGCGCCTGCCGCTTTGATTTGCGTGCTTTTTATCCCGCTTTTTGATATTGTAAGGGTTGCGCTTACGCGGATAAAACACGGAATTTCACCGTTGAATGCTGATAGAAACCACATTCACCATTTGCTTTTGCGTTTAGGGTTAAACCACAATCAGGTAACGGCAATTTTACTTTCAATTTCGTTGCTTTTTATCGCTTTGGCAATTTTTTGCAAAGATGTAAATATGTATGTTTTAATACTAATCGCTTTATTATCAGGCATTTTGCTAATATTTTTATTGTGGAGACTTGTTGATAAAAAAGAGGAAAATCAATAAAAAGATGTTACATCAAAAACAAACAATAAAAGGTTTCTTTTGGAATTTTTTAGAATTGACGGCTGCAAGGTTAATAAATTTTGCGGCTTTAATGTTTTTGGCGCGCCTGCTTACCGAAGGCGATTTCGGATTAATCAGAATGACCGTGATTTTTACTGCTGTTGCGCAAATTATGATTGACGGCGGTTTCGGAAACGCGCTAATTCGCAAACAAGACTGCACCGAGAAAGACTATAACACGGTTTTTTATATCAATATAACGGTCAGTTTGCTGCTTTACGCACTGTTTTTTTTCTCCGCGCCACTGATTGCAAATTATTACAACGAGCCGCAATTAACGCTGATTATCAGAGTGATAACATTGATTTTGCCGATAAATGCACTTGCCATTATTCAAAAAACAATCCTCACAAAAGAACTTAATTTTAAAACTCAGGCGATTGCCTCGTTTATTGGCGTTTCTGTTGGCTTTGGTGTGGCAGTGGCAATGGCTTTTAATGGTTTCGGAGTTTGGAGTTTGGTAATAAAAACGATTGTAAATCAGGCAGTTGTCTTAATAATTTTGTGGTTTGCAAACAAATGGCGACCGAAAAAAGTTTTTTCTGCGCAGTCATTCCGCGAACTGTTCGGTTTTGGCTCAAAACTGCTTGTAATCTATCTTGCTGCTCAAATTTTGCGCAGTATCTATGACTCCATTATCGGAAAATCGTACTCCAAACAAAAACTTGGGCTTTACTCAAATGCTGATGCAATGGCGGTTATTCAGTCTGAAATCGTTACCACGATGTTGAATAAAGTTGCGTTTTCGGCTCTGTCGCCGTTTGGCAATTCGCCGAAACTGCTAAAAGAAAATTTGCAAAAAATTATGTCGCCGTTTATAATTCTCTCATTTACAATGTCTTGCGTTTTGATTGTGATTGCCGAGCCGCTAATTATTATTGCCTTGGGGCAAAATTGGCTTGGTGCAGTACCATATTTTCAAATGCTTTGTTTGGGCTACGCGGCGTTGGTTTTGCATATTGAAAATCAGATAGTTATGAATATTACAGGACATTCAGATTATTTTCTTAAAACAGAAATTCTCAAGATGATTTTATTTGTGCCTGTGATTGTTTTGGGAATAATTTTTGGACTTAAAACGCTGATAATCGGGCTTGTAGTGCATTATTGGCTTGGCTTTGCCATTAATTCCATTTACACAAAAAAATTGATTGATTACGGATTGTTTGCGCAAATAAAAGATTTGATAAAACCTGCTTTGTTTGCGCTCGGCGTTGGAATTTGCACTTTTGCGGTCATTTTTTTCAATTTTTCACCACTTCCAACTTTAATTTTGCAATTTTTCACAGCAATTTTTTCTGCATTTTTAATCTCAAAAATTTTCAAAATGAAAGTTTTTCGCGAACTTAAAGCATTGCTTTTTAATATCTTAAAAAATAAATAAAAATGAATATCGAAGAATTAAGAGATTGCTGCCTTTCTTTGCCAAATGTTGAAGAGTGTTTGCCTTTTGACAATAACACTCCTGTTTATAAAATTGGCGGAAAAATGTTTGCCTTTTTTGGTTTGGAATACGCTGAAAATGAGCAGTTTGTTAATTTAAAAGGCGAGCAGGAGAAGTCGATTACTCTGCGTGAAGAATACGAGGGAATTCAGCCTGCCTATCATATGAATAAAAGTCATTGGAACTCGGTTTTTCTACAAAGAGATGTGCCTGACAGACTTATTAAAGAACTGATTTCAGATTCTTATTCATTGGTTTTCAATAAATTAACTAAACAAATTAAACAAACTTTGCTTTGACAAAACTCGAACTTCTTTCGCCTGCCAAAGACCTCGAAACAGGTATTGCGGCAATTTTGCACGGCGCAGACGCGGTTTATATCGGTGCGCCGAAGTTTTCTGCGCGCGCTGCTGCGGGCAATTCCATTGACGACATCAAAAAACTTGTGGAGTTTGCCCACCAATATTTTGCGCGGGTTTATGTGGCTCTGAATACGATTTTAAAAGATAATGAACTCGCTGAAATAGAGCAACTTATCAACGAACTTTATGCTGTCGGAGTTGATGCGCTGATAATTCAGGATATGGGGATTTTGGAACTTGATTTGCCGCCGATTGAACTCCACGCAAGCACGCAATGCGACAATCGGACTTGGGAAAAGGTTGATTTCTTGGAAAAATGCGGCTTTTCGCAGGCAATTTTGGCGCGGGAACTCTCTTTAAATCAGATTGCGGAAATTCGCCAAAAGACAGACAAAATTCGCTTGGAATGTTTTGTGCAGGGCGCGCTTTGCGTGTGTTACAGCGGGCAATGCTACGCGAGCCAAGCGGTTAAAGGGCGCAGTGCCAATCGCGGCGAATGTGCGCAAATTTGCCGTTTGCCCTATTCTTTGGTTGATAGCAGCGGCGCAAAAATTGCTGAAAATCAACATCTTTTGTCGCTGAAAGATTTTTCTGCTGCCGATTTTTTGGAAAAAATGATTGATGCGGGAGTAACGTCTTTTAAAATTGAAGGACGACTGAAAAATATTGATTATGTGAAAAATATTACTGCCTTTTATCGCCAAAAAATTGATGAAATAATCAACAAGCGTCATTGCGGCGAAAGCCGCAATCTCCTGCAAAAATTTGAGATTGCGGGTCAAGCCCGCAATGACGAATACGTGCTTGCAAAAACATCTTCGGGCAAAACAAAAATATTTTTCACACCAGATATTCAAAAAACATTTTTTCGCGGTGCAACATCATATTTTTTGGAAAACCGAAAAAAAGACATTGCGCAATTTTTCACTCCAAAATCAACAGGGCAGCCGATTGGAAAAGTTACTTTGTTCAATATCAACAATTTAGTTATTAAAACAGACGAAAAAATCAATAACGGCGATGGACTTTGCGCATTTGACCAAAACAACGAACTTGTCGGTTTTCGCGTTAATCGCGTTGAAGGAAATATGATTTTTCCGCAAAATATGCCGAAAATTGAGAAAGGCGCAATGATTTACCGCAATTTTGATATTAAATTTTCAAAAGAATTAGAAAATAAAAGTTCTGAACGGAAAATTGAGGTAAAGTTTTTTTTGAATGAAAACGAAAGCGGCGTGTTGTTTAAAATTATTGATGAAAATAATTGCATCGCAGAGGAAATATTGGAAACAGATTTAGTGCCTGCGCAAAACCCTGAAAAATCGACCGAAACAATTTTTAATACATTAAAAAAACTTGGCGACACGATTTTTGAAGTTGCTGATATTCAGTTAAATTTTTCGCAAAATTGGTTTTTGCCTGCCTCAAAAATTGCGCAGACAAGACGAATGTTGATTGAAAAATTGATTGCTGAACGAGAAGAATTTTACAGGATTAACAGAATTTGCAAAATTAACAAAATTAATAATTCTGTAAATCCTGAAAATCTTGTTTATCCTGTGAAAAGTATTGATTACCGCGCAAATGTTTCCAATTCGTTGGCGAAAAAGTTTTACGAAAAGTGCGGCGTTACCGAAATTGCGCCTGCTTACGAACTTTCCGCGCCTGCCGATGCCGAAATTATGCGCACCAAGCATTGCCTCAAATTTTCTTTCAACCTTTGCCCAAAACAAACGCACGACAGGCAATTTGCCGAGCCGTTTTATCTTATCAACAGCAAAAACAGATTTCAACTAAAATTTGACTGCAAAAATTGTGAAATGGCGGTTTTGCTTGCTGAAAACTAAAAGTTAGGCGAAATTTAATTTTTAGTTTTTTGTTTGATTTTTTTATATCTTTGCATAATTATTAATTCTTAAAAAAAAATATTATGAAAAACATTAAAATTCTTTCTATTTCATTGTTAATTTCTATGTTGTGCGTGCCGAATCTTAATGCGCAAAACAGCGTTATGTCGGGTAGTTTTTCGTTTTCATACGAAACTTATAAACGCGAGGGCGTTTTGACTTTGCAGTCGAGAACGCAAAAATTTGAGTTGCCGATTTCGGAAAACATCTTGATTGTCAATCTATTGCCCGACCGTTACACGCTGATTGTGGAGTATGCCAACAGAGGTGCTGGCGGGCAGAAAGTTACAATCAGGCAAAACGTGGATATTGAAAGCGGCAGAGTTGCTGTTTGTAAAATGAATTCAAGCGCGGTGCTGTCGTTTTCTACTTTGATTGACAGAAATTCTGTGCCTGTTTTTCTGGGCAACGTTAATGCCCGCGACAACGACAGGCACGATAGAAGGGATGACATTAAAGTTGTTCCGCCGCCAATGCCGCAGCCCGTTTCAGAGGTTGATTTTCGCCGACTGTATAATTCTGTTCAAAACGAAAGATTTGACGACACAAAAATGCGGACATTGAAAACTGCTGCCAATTTTCACGAATTTTTTACGAGCGAACAGGTTAAGCAGTTGGCACTGCTTTTTAAAAGCGATGACGACAAACTTGAATGTGCTAAATATCTGTCGCGCAAAGTTTTAGACGTTCAAAATTTGCCGTTAATCAAAGACGTTTTTACGTTTTCTTCAACCAAAGATGAATATTTAAAGTTCATTTCCCATTTTAGATAATTTTTTGTATTTTTGCACAATAATTTTAATACAATAATCTAAAATAATTAATGTTATATTTTCTTTGCGGCTTTCCGACTTTCCGTCTTTGCGTTAAGAAATATATTTTTGAACGCAAAGGCGCAAAGGCACAAAGACGCAAAGGATTACATTAATAATTTTATTACACTTGCAAACTCTAAAAAAATAATTTATCATTATGGAAAATAAAACTCCAACGCCTCACATTGGGGCAAAACTTGGCGAGATTGCGCCGACAGTGATTATGGCGGGCGACCCTTTGCGCGCTAAATTTATGGCAGAAACTTATCTCGAAAACCCTGTGCAATACAACTCAGTTCGTGGAATGTTGGGCTACACAGGCACATACAAAGGCAAAAAAGTTTCTATTCAGGGACACGGAATGGGCATTCCCTCGATTGGAATTTACACCTACGAACTTTTTAATTTCTACGGTGTGGAAACAATAATTCGTGTCGGCTCGGCTGGCTCGCTTGACAAAGATTTGCATATTGGCGACTTGGTGATTGCTTTGGGTGCTTGCACAAACTCAAATTATGCCTCGCAATTTAACCTCAAAGGCACTTTTGCGCCGATTGCTGATTTTGCACTCGCCCGCAAAGCCGTTGAAGAGGCGGAAAAACGCGGCTATAACTACAAAGTAGGCAATGTTTATTCGTCAGATACTTTTTATGATGACGACAAAACTGCAACAATCGGCTGGCAAAAAATGGGCGTTTTGGCGGTAGAAATGGAAGCCCCCGCGCTCTATCTCAATGCTGCCCGCGCAGGCAAAAAAGCGTTAGTAATTTGCACAATTTCAGACTCGCTCGTTACAGGCGAGGCTACTTCGGCAGAAACGCGCCAAACAGGCTTTACCAAAATGATGGAAGTGGCTTTGGGAATAATTTAATACAATTTACGATTTTAGATTTACGATTAAAAAAATGCAATTTTTAAATCTAAAATCGTAAATCTAAAATCGTAAATCAATTTTATGGAAACATTAAAAACAGTTTATAAGGGAAATTTGAGAACGGAAGTTACTCATTTACAGTCGAATAGCGTAATCGTTACAGATGCGCCTGCCGACAATCACGGCACAGGCGAACATTTTGGTCCTACCGATTTGTTTGCTGCCTCATTTGGCAGTTGTATGCTGACAATAATGGGGATTGCTGCGCAAACTCACGGTTTTGATATTGACGGCACAACTGTGAAAACTACCAAGATTATGGCGCAAAATCCGCGCAGAATAGGCGAGATTATTGTTGAAATTACTTTTCCGCACAATAATTATTCTGAAAAAGAACGCAAAATTATTGAAAAATGCGCCAAAGAATGCCCTGTTGCGCAAAGTTTGCACCCTGATATAAAACAGACAGTGGTTTATAAATATTAGTTGTCTTAAAAGTGTTTTTAGCACACAGATAACACTGATTAAACAGATAAAACGCAGATTATTTTATTGATAATCTGCGTTTTATTTGTGGAAATCACGCTGGCGCGGACTTGCAGTCCGTGCGCTAACTTATTGATTTTCAGTATTTTCAAGG
>JAISKN010000250.1 GCA_031260925.1 Prevotellaceae bacterium
GTTTTTTTTCAGTCTTTACAGATTGTTTAGACCACGACTCTTTTTGAGCGGCTTTTTGAGCCATTGCTGTGCTGATTGTCAGCATTAAAGCAATAAAAAATGTAAGTTTTTTCATAATAGTAAAATTTTTTTATGTTAAGTTAATGAAATGTTAAATGAATTAAGTTATAAGTTATTACTGATATATGCAAAAAAAGTGGTGCAAAGGTACAATAAAAAAACGCAATATGCAATTCATATTTCCAAAATTTTTCTGTAATTTTGGATTGTTAAAAAATGCCTTTATTTATACATATTGAACAAATTCAAAAACAATTAATTTTAGTTTAATTTAAGGGGACTTCTAAAGATTAAACTTTTCAATATGCAACATAAAAAGAATATATCGTGTCATTGCGGGCTTGACCCGCAATCGCTCGCAACTGTTTTTCAATCGATTGCGGGTCTGTCATTCTGAACTTGATTCAGAACCGCAATGACACCTACTTTTGATTTTTTGTCAATTATTAGAAGTTCCCTTAAATTCTTCTCCAATTTTGAGGTACGACATCGTCTTTTTCTAATGTTTGCCACCATTTTTTCGGCGCGATAACGATTTTCTCCGCATTATTATTCAGCCACGCGCCCCACCAACTAAATGAACTGTTGGCAATGATATTATGCTTACAACGGCTTATTAAATACATATCTTGCCACGAATTGCCGCCAGAATTGTGCGTAATGAAATGCGAATTTTCCAGTTTGAAATTTTCTGTTACCCAATCTGTGTCGTCAGTGAAAATGAAAAATTCTGCATTTTTCACCTCGTTTTTGATTTTTTCCACCGCATTGTTATAATAATCAAGCGTACAAATATTTGCAAAGCCATTCACATATTGTGCGGAAAAATAATCGCCGCGCCTGATATGAATTGAAACAGAATTTGACTGTTCGATTAATTGCCTGATTTCCAATGTTTTTTCTGACAAAAGTTTTTCATTGAAAATAAATTTTTGTCTAACTTCATCTTTTGCGTTTTCAAAAAACTTTTCACTTTGCCAAGTTCCTTTGAAAAGTTCGTTTTTGTGCTTAAAATCAAAAACTTCAGGGTAAAAAATGAAATTTTCTGCAACTTTTACCTCAAAAATGCCTATTGTTTTTGATAAAACTGTTCTTAATTTTTTTGGAAATAATCTTAAAAGATTGACATATAAGGTTAAAAACTGATATTTAATTTTGCTTGCAAAATTAAGTTTTTGATTATAATCAAAAACTTTTTTCAATTCATAGCCTTGATGTCCGTATTTTTTTGAGTTATTTTTGTATGGGACAAACAATAATGTCTTTTGTCCGCGCTTTTGCAATTCCAAACAAAATGCGCCGACAAACATCTGATTTCCCAAGCCGCCTGCGATTGATACAAATTTCATTGACTTAATTTTATTTTTTTGAGGAAAACATACAATAAAATGAATAGAACAAAGTGATATACAGGCAGTTAGCAAACTTTTGTGCCTGTATGTATATCTAAAAAGTTCAATCGGATTTTTGCCCAATGGCGAATAAAGCACTTTTAATCTCTGCAAAAACGGAACTTTCGGATTGCGCCAAGCAGGAAAACTATCATTACTATTTACATTACATTCGCCTGAAATGTCAGGCGCAACAAAAATCTCAATTCCTGCTTTTTTTGCTCTGAAACCATAATCAAAATCGCCGAAAGAGTGATGAAATGCCTTGTCGTTCATTCCCATTTTGCGAAAAACGAAACGCGGAATTAATGCAAGTTGCCCATTAAAACAGTCGCATTTTTGCATTTCGCCGTTTGGTGTCAGTATGCCGTATCTTTTAATCCTTCCTCCGTATGTAATTTCGTTTTTGTCGTTTATTGAGCAGGTTGAACCGCAAATAATCGCCGTATTATTCTGATTTTCAGCACATTGTAATAACCCAAAAATGGAATTTTCATATAAAATCACATCGTCATTTAGCCAAATGTAATAATCAAAATCAAAAGTTTTGGCTGCCGTTTCCCACGCCAAACGCATACCTCTATTCCAAAACAGATTTCCATTGCCTTGAATAACAGTTATTTGCGGAAAATTGTCCGCTATCGCCTTTTCTGTACCGTCTGTGCAACCGTCATTTACAAGAAAAACATTCAGTTCATATTTTTCAGGCAAAATACATTTAAACAACGTTGATAAACACGTCAAAGTTTTGTCTTTGCGGTTATAGACTGTCATTAATACTGCAATTTTTTTATTCATTTTCCCTTTAATAATTTCTCTGTTTTCAAAAATAAATTGAATGCAAAGTTACTAATTTTTAGACAATAAAAAATAATTTTATGTCGGCGATAAGTGCTTACTGCCTTGTAAAAATCAAAATTTATCTGTTTTTTTATCTCTTTTGGCGGAATATTATTTTTTGGAGGCATAAAAGCACTAAAATACATTCCTGCTATTTCTCTGTTAATCACGCTTTTATCAATATTTTTCGGAATAAAAAATTCAGATAAAATATTGGCATTTTTTATTGTGTCAAAAGTTTTTTTTTGGTTGTACGATTGTGTAATGCTGCCTTCGCGTATTCTGTAAATATATAAAATATCGGGTATAACTTTCACATTTTGAGCATAATAGCAACAAATTGGCGTAAAAAGATTGTCCTCGTGATAAATGCCTTTTTCAAAGAAAAGACTGTTTTTTATCAAAAAATCTCTGCGATAACATCTCAAAACGGCGCAAACAAAATGAAATTTCCGCGATTTCCGCGCATATTTATTGTAATATTCCCAACCTGTCATCTGTTGTTCAAAAATGCCTTCGTCAGGTGTTTCTGTTTCGCCGCTTTCAAAATACCGTTTTCCGTTAAATACAATAAAGTCCTGATTATCAATGTTATTGTTCAATATTTCAAGCGCATTCGGCACAAGCCAATCATCGCTATCGAGCAGAACAATGTAATCGCCTTGCGCCGTCAAAATTCCTGCGTTGCGCGCTGCTGAAAGCCCTTCGTTTGCTTGATTGATGATGTTGATTTGCTTATTTGTTGATTTGTTGATTTGTTCTAATAATTTCAAACTTCCGTCTGTTGAGCCGTCATTTACACAGATTATTTCGTAGTCGTAGTTGCAATTTTCAACTTTTCCAAAGTTCAAAACTTTGGAAAAGTTATCCTGATTTAGAACAGAATTTAGGCACTGCTCCAAATATTTTTCTACGTTATAAACTGGTATGATAATCGAAAATTTCATTGTTTTTTCATTATTTTATAATTGTATTTTTTATAAAACTTCTTTGCATATTTTTTTATTTTACCCATAATAGGTGGAATAAATAATTTAACAATGTGTTTTACTGTTGTACTTGGCTTTTCACTGATAACGTGCAGATTTGTACGTTTTATTTCATCTAAAAATGATTGAACATCATTGGCTTTTACAAATTCTAAATGTCCCCAAGTATGTGGAAACAAAGGATGTATATTATGAAATATTTTGTAGTTATTTTCATCAATTGCTTGCCACATTTTAAAATACGATTTAGTATTAAAATCATCTTTGTGTCCCCAATTACTAATTTTTTTCCATAAATCTTCTTCACTTCTGGCAAAAGATTCGTGTACAATTCTATGATTGTATAGTATTGAGTTATACATTGAGTAATTTACAGGATATCTGATATAGTCATAATTTGGATTTTTTGTTGCAATTGGCTGTTCTGGGCTATTGCCTTTTACTATAAAAAACCCTGTACTAACTTGTTTGTATAAAGTAATCCAAGCCATTTCAACAGTTACAATTTTGGGATTTTCTTTGTCAATATGATGTAGAAAATCAACAAAATGCTTGAAGTCAATAAAATATTCGTCAGCATCTAATTGAATGAACCAACCACCTTCACCCATATATTTTCCAAGCATATTGCGTTCGCGAGTATCTAACTCTGGTGCGGTAAATCCTTCTTGATAAAAAGAATCTCTATAAATTTCAATTTTACTGTCTGTGTCATAGTCTTTTATCCATTCAAAAAATATTGTTGGAATGTCAATATTATTACCAGCCCAAGTTTTTCCGTCTTTATCAACTGCCAAAACTATTTTGTCTGCATATTGATAAATTAAAGGTAATGACTTTTTTATTAATTCATAGTCGTATGAAACTAATATTCCTACTTTAATTAATTTATTTTGCATAATTTATTTTGTTTTTTTCTAAATAATTCAAGTATTGTAAGGTTATGATATATTTGTATTATATTTATCTAACATATCCAAAATTTTACTATCATTTTCCATATCGAATTTGCGAGCCAAAAGTTTATTTTCGGGCTGCGAAGTCAGTTCCTCAAAATTTTTTTCTGTGAAAGTTACAGGAGATGAAAAAGTTTCTTTACCTCTATTCCAATTTGTATAGGTGAAAGTTGGGCGGTTTTTTACAGTTTCGTCAATTTCACTTAAATGCTGCATTATGGTGTGAAAAAAAATCTCGTCAGGGCAATATGTGTATTTGAAATATGAAAACAACGCCTTTTTATTTTCTTTTATGTAATCATACATTTTTTTTAAAGATTTGGTGTTTATTGCCCACCAAGTTGAGCCGCCATATTGTTCTATTTTTAATTTTAATTTTCTTTTTTTCAATAACAAAAGCAGTTGTTTTAATGTAATAGTTCCTTTAAAAAATGCTTTTAATGATTGTTTCGATATTTTTCTGAAAACGATTGAGTCACCGCGTGAAGAGGAAAGATTGAATCTGTAGGATTGAGTTTTTTCTTTGTGGGTATATTTCCAATTTATTTCTACTGGAACAGTGTCAATAAAATTATACTCAATATTTTCATCAATAAATTTACTGATTTCTTGATTACTTTTTATTGGATAATCCTGTCCGCTAAGCAAAATAACCATTCCTTCGCGTTTGTCTTTCAAAACTTCTTCAATCATCAAAACAGTTGCTTCTACTTGACTAATATCGCACCAAATGCAATCTACTAGAGTTGTTAAAAAATTTATATTTTTACCTGAAATAATTTTTGTAAAGTCCTCAATATTAGACTTTTTGTCAATATGAATGTAAAAATACGACAAATCATCGTTCAATTTTTCGATTAAACGTTTCAACTGTGGCGGATTTTTGTGCGCCTCTATGATGTAAATTTTTGTGTTCATAATGGGTTGAAATTATATTTCAAAAAAAAGTTTTACTATTTGCTTTGCACTTAAATCAGATAAGAATGATATGTCTTTTAAAGTTCTTTTTTTGTTTTTTAACAATCCAAGAATAACACTTTGATAATACTTTTTTAATCTGTTTTTTAGCAGTGCGTTATTAAAAAAAACATCTTTTATATTCGCGGTCAGTACTGTTTTGTAAATATTTTTTAGTTCTTTTACATTTTCTAAAGAAATATTTTGTTGCAAAATAAATTTGTCTACAAATAAATTTCTGTCTGTAATGCTTAAATTTGGCAATGCCTTTTCTAAATATGCAAGTTGTATTTGTTTGCTGTGTAATGCTGCTCTGTTATTGGTTTTTGTAACCTGTACACCGTGAATGCGGTAGCGGTACAAAACATTTGGCAGATTTACCAATTTTGCATAAAAAACCGCACGCGACCACACATCATAGTCTTCGGCAGGAAAAGCCTCTTTTTTGTAAATTAGATTGTGTTTTTCAAAAAATGATTTTCGCCAAACAGACGAGGCGTGCAAAATTGGCGAATAAAACATCATTGTAATTTTTACATCTTCGGGGTCTCGTTCGCGTATCCAAATTGCCTGTTCTGTTCCAAAAAGTTCCATTCCAACTGAGCAAAGAGCGATGTCAAGGTTGTCGTTGAGAAAATCCACCTGCGTTTCCAAGCGCGTGGGCAGCGAAATATCATCTCCGTCCATTCGCGCTATCAGTTCGCCCTTTGCAAGTTTCAGCCCAACATTCAGATTTTCAACTAAACCAAGATTTTGCTCATTTTTGTAATAAACAATTCTTTTGTCGGCAAAGTTTTTGACAATTTCCGCCGTTTTGTCAACGGAGCAATCGTCAAGCACTATCAACTCAAAATCTGTAAAAGTTTGGGTTAAAATGCTCTCAACAGCCTCTGCAACGTATTTTTCTACGTTGTAACACGGCATTAATATTGAAACTTTGGGGTTGCTCATTATTTTGTTTTGCAAAAAAACGCATTAATTTTGTGTCTCTTTAAAATTTTCTGTCTGTTTTATAATATATTCTGGTCTGTCTTTAATTTCATCAAATAAAATACCTATATATTGTCCTAAAACCCCGATAGTCAATAATTGTACTCCTCCAAAAAATATGATAATCAATATCAATGAACTCCAACCCGAAATAGCGTGAGTAAATCCTATAATTTTACCAAGTATTGTCCAAATTCCATAAATTATTCCTATTAAAACTGCAAGCATACCTGTACTTGTTGCTATTTTTAACGGTTTTTTTGAAAAATAGAGCATCGCTGTGGTTGCAAATTTTAGCATTTTTTTCAGCGGATATTTTGTTTCTCCTGCAAATCGCGCCTCTCTTTTATAGGAGAATGGCACTTGTGTGAAACCAACCCAACTGATGATGCCCCGAATATATTTCCCTTTTTCCCTGAATTTTTTATATTCATTCATTACCTGCCTGTCTATCAATCTGAAATCTCCTGTGTCTAATGGAAAATTTGTGTCCGACAAATAGTTTAACAAACGGTAAAACATCTGTGCCGTAATTTTTTTGAAAAAACTTTCCCCTTCGCGTTTTTCCCGCACGCAATACACCACATTTGCTTTTTCGGTTTCATATTTACAGATTATATCAGGAAACAGTTCGGGCGGGTCTTGCAAATCGGCATCAATAATGATGGCAATATCGCTTGTGCAATAATGAATGCCTGCCGTAACGGCTGCCTGATGTCCAAAATTGCGCGAAAAATGTAT
>JAISKN010000222.1 GCA_031260925.1 Prevotellaceae bacterium
ATTAACGACATTTCCATTGTTACAGACGAATGGCAAAAACAGAAGTTCGACTTTGAAAAACAGGTCGGCTCGGCTATTTTTGAGAACGTTACGCACGACAAATTTTATAATAATAATGAAAAATTTTTGGTGAAATTTAAGTGATTAAAAAATAAAGTTGTATATTTGCAGTCGAAAAACTGTGAATTTAATAAAATATCAAAATTGTGTAAATTATGCGAATTAGAGGTTGAAATGTGCCGTTAGGCACTAAATATCGGTAGAAATATGTTGAATACAATCGACAGCGTGCCGTAGGTACGCAATATAAATAACATTTAATGCCTAACGGCACAAAGAATTGGGGGGAAATCATTTTTTCTACCAATATAATGTGCCTAACGGCACAAAAAACACCAAAATATAGAATTTTAACCCCTGATTCGCATAAATTATTAATATAAACTGAATTATTGTAAAAAAAAACATATAAAATACGTTTACTAAATTCTTGTTACTGAAATGTGAGAAGTTTCATCAAAAATCAAGAATAAGTTGAACCGCAGAAATGCGGATTTACTTATTTGATTTTCGGGTAATTCTCACAACCTCAGTAACGGATAATTAAATCCGTTTTAATCTTATGAAACATGTCGAAATACATATTGGCAATATGATAAAAGATAAGCTCTTTGAACAAAAGCGTTCTATTGCTTGGCTCGCAAAAGAAGTTGGCTGCCACCCAAGCCATCTGCCGAGAATGCTCAAAAAAAAGAGTTTTGACAGCGATTTGCTGTGCAGGATTTCCTGCGAACTTAACGAGAATTTTCTCGAAATATTAAGTCAAGCAGTAGCAGAAAAAATACGTTGTAAAAATGCAACATAATGACGTTTTTTTGCAACATAAATATTTGATTATAAAAATGGTTGTTTGTAATTTTGCAAAATATTATTAATCATTTAAAACAAAATTTATGAACAAACACAATTTTTTTAAAATTTTGCCGTTTATATTAACGGTAGTTGTTTTTACAGGCTGTAAAGACAAAGTTTCAGAAATTCAAAATCAAAGACCTGTGCAGCGATTGGCAGAGAAAGGACTGATTTTGAGCAATATAACAACCCAAGACGGTATGTTGGTATTCGATTCGTTAAGGTATTTTCTTGAAGACATCAAGGTATTTGCTGCAATTCCAGAAGAATACCGTTCTGAATTTGAACAATCGTTGAATTTTCAATCTTTTGGAACAATCGCGGACAATTTTTACAGAAGCATTGATTTTGAAAGTTTTCAAACAGAGCAAGATGTATTTAGTTTTATCGAACTAAATGCAGAAATGCTTGACAATGAGCAGGTTGAAGGTAAAGACAGTTTAGAAATTGTTACATTACCAAGAATGGTTTCAAATCCTGAACGCTGGATTATGAACGACAAAAAAATGTACATTGTTGAAAATGCGGTTTATCGTTATTTTACAGACGATATAATTGTATCAACAGAAAACAAACCTGAAAAGGTTAAAGCGTTGGCAGAGGCAACAGTATGGCAAACGTTCAGAGAAAACAAAGATTTTTCGGTTTATTCACTAACCGAAGACATTTTGCAAAGTACAACAGGCGACATATATAATGAATATTGTCAGTCTCCCACGCACATAAAAACAAAATTTGATGAAAATGAAAAAAATAAAAACGGAGATATGCGGACGCATATAATTGTAAAGACCAAAGTTCATAAAAAATACTATGCTTTTAAATCTATTACAGCAAAAAAGGATTATTATTACCCAACAATAGACTTTACTATGGTCAATGAAAAACATAAACAGTTCTGGGGTTTCTTGTGGTATTATTGGTCTGATATAACTGCTTGTATGGATGGTAAAGTTAATATTGATGCTGAAATTTGTAGATATAATGATGGTGTTTATGAGCCTATATATTTTCACCCATCTTTTAGTTCCGATGATGATGAATTTCTTAAAATAATTACTGAAATTTTTTATGGAATTACTGACAAAATTTGTTTTGCAAAAGTCAATATTGTTTTTGGAGGAGAATACGATAATATACAGTTGGTAGAATCTGGCGTAAAAAAACCAAAAATATGGCTGGAAGAGGTTGATGTAAATATAGATGTTTCCAATGGCGTAAATTGGCATCAAACCTATAATTATTTAGATTAATTAACTAAAAAATAAATCATTATGAAAAAATTAATTTTATGTGTTTGTATATTATTATCACTCTCGGCTTGTGATAATAAAATGCCTGATTTTAATGATACTTATCAAGTGAGAAATATTTCAGGCAATACTGTTACCATACATACTTATTTGGGGTATTCTGGAGTTATGTTTCAAAAGGCCCATATTGGAAGTACAAGGTTTTTTTATACATTTAATATTCCTTATGATACTTTAATATGGGAGTCCAGCAAAAATGACAGTACAGTTGTTTTTGAAACCGAAGGTAAATTTTATGTGGAAAAATCTGACACAGGCTACAGTATTTTGAACACTGAATTTTATAAAAAATATGAGTCTGATATGGGTAATGTATATGAATTTTCACTTACGAAAGAGTATCTTCTATCTTTGCCAGAAATAGATAATCCAAATAATTGATTAATAAAAAACTGACTCAAAAAAGAGTCAGTTTTTTTGTTAATTTATCCAGTCCTAAAAAAAGTATTAACTTCGTTTTTGAGAACGTTACGCACGACAAATTTTATAAGAATAATGATGATTTTGTGGTGGAATTTAATTGCTTTAACTAACTATTGGCAATCTTTCGTATAAATTTATCTAAATTTTCGGAGGCGGTCAGGTTGAGTTTTTGTTTTATTCTCCTTTTCTTGCCTTTTACCGACTCTATCTCAACGTGAAGAGCATTGGCAATGTCGCGGTTGGAAAAGCCCATATAGATATACACGCAATATTTGACATCTAACGCTGTAAGCCGATGTTCTCCCGATTTTTGTTCCAAATTTTTGAAAAAATCGGGGTGAACTTTGGCTACTATTTCTTTGAAATCTTCCATCTGTTTGTCCGTCTCTTTTTCTTCGCGCAACATTATTTTTGTTTTGGAATCTAATGTTTTTGTTTCTAAATTATCAAGAATTTTTTGCTTTTGAGACAGAGCCAGCGTAGTTGCAAGCATAGTGTTTTGCAGTTCATAAATGGTCTCCATTGTTTCTTCTTTCAAAATTTTTCTTTTTATTTTGTTAATTTTATCTAAATAATAGAGAAAATAACATAGATATAATACAGCAAAAGTAAAGGTAATTATATTAATTATATCTATTTGAGAAGAAGATAATTTTGCTACATATTTATCAGAAATCAAAGGAGAAACTACAAAAACCGAACAAATCACTACAAAATAGTAACTAACCCAACGCAAAGTTGATTTTATGGAGAAAAAATTTATCAGTCCGACAGGCAGCAGATACCATATAAAAACGGTATTTAGATGCGCTTTCCAAAATAACACCAAATAGGGATATTCTGCCAACGAAATAATTATCACATATATAGGAATTTGTTTTAAAATCGCGCTGTAATGTGTTTCGTGAGACACAATCAGATAGACAATATGTGCGGCAGTCATTACTAATGCTATAAAGGCATATAAACGAACATCTATATAAAAATAATAGACGGTAAAAGACATAAACACAAATGTTGTGATGCACAAAAAAAATTTGGCTGCCTGCTGTTGTATTGATTCAATGGACTTCTGCTGCATTTCTATCTGTATGTTATGCGTAATGATAGTTTGTTTTGCAAAGGTATAAAAATTAAATTTATTTATGATATTATTATTTATTAAAAATAAATAAATAAAGTCAAAAAAACCGCAGTACGATTTTAAAAATGTGCTGCGGTTTTGCCTTTTACACCTCACCCCCTGCCCCTCTCCATTTGGAGAGGGGAGTGTCGCACTTTTCAAATTTTATCTAAATTTGCAGTGTTCGACTCTCCCTCCCCTGAGGGGAGGGTCGGGGTGGGGTTTGATTTTTCCCCCAACGCGCCGCTACGCTTTGCATTGGGCTAAAATCTATTTGCCTTTCAGGCAACAGCCCTAATTTGCAATGTCTGTTCGTCATTTGTAGAGAAAAGGCATTGCCTTTTCTCTACGCCTTTTCCTGCACCTCAAAAATCGAAATATTATTTTGCTACTGGGCGGACAGAAAAACCGTAGTGAATGCGGCGGTCGTAGCTCGTGCTCGCACCCCCGCTGAGGAAGTACAAGTAGTACTCGTAGCCGTTATTGCTTTGCGGACTGCTCCAATAGTAGCCGGTATCACCTGCATAAACAACTTTTTTGCTACTGTTATGAAAGCCTGCTGTAGGCAGAAAAATTTGATTTGGGGCTTTGCCGAAAAGCCTCCCAGATACGCCGTTTCGCGTTGTCCATACGCTACCAGAATTAATCAAACTTTCTATTTCTTTCTTTGTAGGCAACCGCCAGCCAGCGGGGCAGGCTTTTTTTGCCTCTTCCCAAGTATAATAGTTGCCGTAATCTGTCGGGCTGCTTGCACCAAGATTGGTTTTTGCCCAACATACGCCATTTATCATTACCGACTCGCTATTGCAAGCACCAGGAGTTGTTACTATTGGTGGTATTTCCGCATTAGAATTTGCTGCAAAAGAAAGAGCAATAATAAAAATTGTAAAAAATTTTTTCATAAATGTTTATTTTTTTTGTTAATAAATTTATTTTGTGCAAAGTTAGCCATTTCTTTTTTATTCTCAAATTTTCTACAAAAACTCCACCAATTTTTCCAAGCCAATGCCGTGCGAGCCTTTGATAAGAATTGCGCTGTTGGTTATTGGGGTTTTCTTTAAAAAATTTTCAAAATCGGCACGGGAATTGAATGTTTTGAAGTCGGAACTGCATTTTTGAAAATTTTCGCCGATAAGAAAAACGCTGTCAAAATTACATTCAACCAATTTTTCGATGATTTGCTGATGTTTTTTCAATGTTTCCGCGCCAAGTTCGAGCATATCGCCGAGAATTGCCGTTTTGTGCGCAAAATTCATTGCACAAAAATTGTCCAAAGCAGCATTCATACTCGTTGGATTGGCGTTGTAGGCAT
>JAISKN010000276.1 GCA_031260925.1 Prevotellaceae bacterium
GGTGTCATTGCGGTTCTGAATCAAGTTCAGAATGACAACCCGCAATCGATTGAAATATAGCATATTAGCGATTGCGGGTCAAGCCCGCAATGACACGAGAATTTTATTTTTATTGTCAATTTACAACGCACTATTTTTATTATATACTGAAATTCAACATTTAACGTATATCAAAAATTATATGCCTAATTAAATAAGCATTAATCATTATAAAATAACCATTAAAATTTTAAAAAAAAATGTTATTTAACGAAACAATATTTGGACCGATAAAATCGCGCCGATTAGGCAACTCGTTAGGTATCAACCTGTTGCCAACGAATGGTAAGATTTGCAATTTTAATTGCATTTATTGCGAATGCGGATTTAATTTTGTGAATAAAGATGTGAAAATGCCGACCACAAAGCAGGTTTTAAGTCCGTTAGAACATAGAATTAAGGAGATTTTGGCGAACGGCGGCAAAATCGACACAATCACTTTTGCAGGCAACGGCGAGCCGACAATGCACCCAAAATTTGCGCAAATCGTTGATAAAGTGATTGGTATAAGAGATAAATTTTGCCCAAACGCAAAAATTTCAGTGCTTTCAAACGCCATATATTGCAGCAAAAAATCTATTTTTGAGGCATTAAACAAAGTTGATAACAACATTCTAAAACTTGATGCTGGAATTGAGCAAACATTGCAGGCTATAAATCAGCCGAAAGGCAAATTTTCGCTGCCGAAACTCGTTGAAAATCTGCAAAAATTCAACGGAAACCTCATTATTCAAACGCTCTTTTTCAAAGGCGAATACGGCGGAAAAATCATTGACAATACCACCGAAATAGAAGTAAAAAAGTGGCTTGATTTACTCAAAAAAATCAAACCCACAATGGTAATGCTCTACTCGCTCGACCGCCCAACGCCAGCCATAAGTTTGCAAAAAGCCTCAAAAGAATCACTGCAAAAAATCGCAAAAATGGTCGAAGGAATCGGAATAAAAACGCAGATAAACTAAAAGATAAGAACTAAAAACTAAAAATACGGTGTCATTCCTTATTGCTCATTCTTCGAAAATTCTCGTAGCACCTTTGAATTGGGGACTTGGGCACGCAACGCGCTGCGTGCCGATTGTCCGCGCACTTTTGGCGGAAGACAAAGAGGTGGTTTTGGCAGGCGAAGGTTTTGTTTTGGAGTTTTTAAAAAAGGAGTTTCCGCACCTGCAAACGATTGAATTTAAGGGAATTAGCATAAAATACAGTTCGGCAAATTCGCAAGTTTGGGCAATTTTGCGCCAAATTCCAAAAATATTTTTCGCAATTATCAAAGAACATTTTGAATTAAAAAAAATAATTGAAACACATAATATAAAATGTGTGATTTCGGACAATCGTTTTGGACTTTGGAATAAAAAAATCTACACAATCTACATCACGCATCAAATTTTGATAAAATTGCCTGAAAAATTTTCTTGGCTCGAAAAAATCACTTATCACATTCATAATCAATACATTAAAAAATATAATGAATGTTGGATACCCGATTTTGCAGACGAAAATAATCTTTCTGGAGATTTGTCGCACAAATACCCGCCGCCGAAAAATGCAAAATTTATTGGAATTTTATCGCGATTTTCATAAAAAATCTCCTATTTTCTGCTTTTTAACATAATTTTTTTGCCGAAAATACACATATTTTTTTGAGTAATTTTTCATTAAAATACACATATTTTTTTACAAAAACTTGAAAAATAGTGCAATTTTCATTAAAACAGTAAATATTTATAAATTCGCTTGAATATCCATTGCAAAAATAATATTAAAATTGCAAAAAAATTTACCGTTTTTTTTTGTTTTGTTGATAAACTTTGCTGAATTTTTTTTATATTTGCACCTGTTTTTTAATATCGAAAATCTAAAAAAATCTAATATCTAAAAAAATATGGCAAAATTCAGAGGAGCAGTGGTAATTGATACCGAATACTGCAAGGGTTGCGAACTGTGCGTTGAGGCGTGTCCGCAAGAAGTTTTGGGAATGTCGCCCAAAGTTAATTCAAAAGGCTACCACTATTCCGAAATGGTGGCGGAAGAAAACTGTATCGGCTGTATGGCTTGCGGCTACGTTTGCCCCGATGCGTGCATTTCGGTCTATAAAACACTTAATAATGATTAATGGTTAATGATAAATAATTAATTATGTTTATTCATATATTAATTATTTGTCAATTTTTTATAAAATACCATTAACCATTTATCATTAATCATTAAAAATTAATCATTAAAAATATTATGGAAGAAATAAAATTGATGAAAGGCAACGAGGCGATAGCGCACGCTGCTATTCGTTGCGGAACAGACGGCTATTTTGGCTACCCTATTACTCCGCAGTCGGAAATTATGGAAACGCTTATGGACCTTGCGCCTTGGAACACCACAGGAATGGTAGTGTTGCAGGCAGAAAGCGAAGTGGCTGCTATAAATATGGTTTATGGCGGCGCGGGTTGCGGCAAAAAAGTGATGACTTCGTCGTCTTCGCCCGGAATTTCGCTCAAACAAGAGGGAATTTCTTATATCGCAGGCGCAGAACTGCCTTGCCTGATTGTTAATGTGCAGCGCGGAGGTCCAGGTCTTGGCACAATTCAGCCCTCGCAAGCCGACTATTTTCAGACGGTCAAGGGCGGCGGACACGGCGATTACCGCCTTATCACGCTCTCGCCGGCAACGGTGCAGGAAATGGCTGACTTTGTTGATTTGGCGTTTGAACTCGCCTTTAAATACAACAATCCCGCAATGATTCTCGCTGACGGAATTGTTGGGCAAATGATGGAAAAAGTGGTGCTGCCGCCGTTTAAACCGCGCAGAACAGACGAAGAAGTTCGCCGTCAATGCCCTTGGGGAACAATGGGAAAACTGCCCAATGAGAAACGGCACATTATCACTTCACTCGCGCTCGAAGCCGATGTAATGGAGGCGACAAATCACCGTTTGCAGACAAAATATGCAAAAATCGAGGAAAACGAAGTGCGTTTTGAGGCGACCAACTGCGAAGATGCAGATTATATTTTCGTGGCTTTCGGCTCAACGGCTCGCCTTTGCGCCTCTGCAATGGAACTTGCACGCGAACAGGGCATAAAAGTCGGTGTGTTGCGCCCGATAACACTGTGGCCCTTCCCAACAAAAGAGATTGCGCGTTTGGCAAAGCAGGTTAAGGGTTTCCTCACAGTAGAACTTTCGGCAGGTCAAATGGTAGAAGACGTACGCCTCGCCGTTAATGGCGTTGTTCCTGTGGAGTTTCACGGCAGAATGGGCGGAAATGTGCCGTCAGCAGAAGAAATTTTTGAAAAATTCAAAGAGAAGTTTTTATAATTATAAAAAAATAATGCAAATTCAGAAACATAACGATGCCGCAGGGCAAATCAGAGAGGCGATATTGCGCAGTCAGTACCGCGCAGTTTCTGCTGTCAATCGTGAGCAACTTTCGTTGTATTACGGCATTGGTCGTTATGTTTCGCAAAATTCGCGCAGGGGCTTTTGGGGAACAGGTGCAATAGAAAAAATTTCGGAACAGTTGCAAAAAGAACTGCCTGGCTTAAAAGGGTTTTCGGCAACGAATATGAAAAATATGCGCGTGTTTTACGAAGAGTGGGAATTTCTTGAAAAGTATTCGCCAACGGCTAATGAAATACAAGATGCTGATTTTGAAGACATTACAAATCGGCAGACGGCATCTGCCGATTTAGAACAAAATCGGCAGACGACATCTGGCGATTTGCAAAGTTCTGAAAATGAATTAGTTATAATTCGTTCGATAGTGTCGAACGATTTTGAAGTTGATGAAAATTTATTATTAAAAGTAATTCGGCAACCGCTGGCTGCCGAATTCAACTTTGAAGAATTTTTACAAGTTGGCTTTTCTCTACACAGAGAAATTATTAAAAATTGTAAATCTCTGCAAGCCCGTTTATTCTACATTCACGAATGTTCAACACGTTTTTGGAATTATCTTACATTAAAAGATTATCTTAAAGCCGACCTTTACGGTAAGCGCGGAACAATGCCGAGCAATTTTGCAAAAGCAATTCCCGACAAACAACTTGCACTGAAAGCCGTTGCAATGTTCAAAGACGAGTACCTGCTCAATTTTGTTGATATAGAACATATTGACGAGGGCAAAGACGACCAGGACGAACGGGTTTTGGAACGCGAAATAGTAAATAATATTCGTAAATTTATAATGTCTTTCGGCAGCGATTTTATTTTTATCGGAAATCAGTACCGAGTGATTGTTGATGACGAAGAATCGTTTATTGATTTACTGTTTTTCAACCGCGAACTCAATGCTTTGGTAGCAGTGGAACTGAAATCGGGCAAATTTCGCCCTGCGTATCTCGGACAACTCAATTTTTACCTTTCTGCGCTTGATACATACATAAAAAAGCCGCACGAAAACTCTTCAATAGGCATCATTCTTTGCCGCGAAATGAAAAAGACAACCGTAGAATTTGCAGTGCGCGATTTTAGCAAACCAATGGGCGTTTCCACTTACAATAAATCGGAAGAATTACCCGAAAAATTGCGAAAAGCATTGCCCGATATTGAAGAAATGAAAAAAATATTAACAAACAATAAATCAAATTAATTATTAAAAATCAAAATATTATGAATACATCTGATATTATCAGACCCGAAAATAAAGTTTATGGCAAGACCAAACTTTTGACGGAAAACAGAATGCACTATTGTCCGGGCTGTTCGCACGGCGTAGTTCACAAACTCATTGCCGAAGTGATTGAGGAAATGGGCTTGCAGGAAAAAACTGTAGCGATTGCCCCTGTGGGCTGCGCGGTTTTCGCCTACAATTATATTGATGTCGATTGGCAGGAGGCGGCTCACGGACGCGCGCCAGCATTGGCATCGGCGGTTAAGCGGCTTTTGCCCGAACGCAACGTTTTCACCTATCAGGGCGATGGCGACTTGGCGGCAATAGGCACTGCGGAAACAATCCACGCCTGCAATCGCGGCGAAAATATCGCTATCTTTTTCATAAACAACGCTATTTATGGAATGACAGGCGGACAAATGGCACCGACCACTTTGGAAGGAATGAAAACCGCCACCTGTCCCGCTGGGCGCAATGTGGAACTCAACGGCTACCCGCTGAAAATCAGCGATATGCTTGCCTTGCTCGACGGCACTTGCTACGTTACACGCCAAAGCGTTGAAAAACTTGCAGCGGTGGTGAAAACCAAGAAAGCAATTCGCAAAGCGTTTGAAAATTCGGCAGCGAAAAAAGGCACTTCGGTTGTGGAAATTGTTTCGACCTGCAACACAGGTTGGGGACTTTCGCCGCACAAATCAAACCTTTGGATGAAGGAAAATATGTTTGCAAAATATCCATTGGGCGATTTGAAAAACGTTTAAAATAATTATTAATTTTTAATGATTAGTTATTAATAATAAGAAAACGCAGTAGTTATTTTAAAAATTAATAATTAACTATTAACCATTAAAAAAATTGTTTGGCACGATAATTGATTATTTATTGTGTAGAAAAAATTTTTCAACAAACAAATAATTTTTATTTATGAAAAAAACCGTATTAATTTTACTTTTTTGTGGAATATTCACAGGAATATTCGCACAGGAAAATGAGCAGCCGAACAACAAAGGTTTTATGGCATTTTTGCACGGCGGTTACGGCTTGTTGCCAAACAGAATAGGCGGTTTTGGTTTGACAGACCCTTCGGCTGAATATGCCAAAAAACTTGCTTCTGGCGGAAGTTGGAACGCGCAGGCTTACTTTCGTTCTAAAATGTTTATTGTCGGACTTATGTATTCGGGTTACGCTTCAAAAGAGAGTTATTTTGCCTCTTTTGAAACAAGTCCAAGCCAACTGAAAAGTTCGGACAATATTCTTACAACTTATATTGCGCCGCAAGTCGGAATGAATATTCCTGTTTCTAAAAGTTTCGACATAAATTGGAATGCAGGTTTTGGCGGAATATGGTTAAAAAACAACGGCAAGGTTTATGAAAAACCGCGCATTGTCAAAGGCAGCACAGTAGGCGTTAATCTCGGCGTTCGCGGAATTTATAATTTTACCGAACATTTCGGTTTGTCGGCGGAAATTATGGGCATTGCAGCAAGCATCGGGGCAACAAATGTTGATTATCACAACCAAAATTTGCGTATAGAGTATTTTCCGCTAATGCACATTAGCCAATTTACGTTCTCTCTCGGTTTAAAATATTCACTTTAAAATTTTGATTATCATGAAAAAAATAGGTTTTATATTTCTTATAGCGGTATTTTTTTGCAGTTGTGAAAGACACATGCGGGTTGATACATCTGTAATGCCTGCTGCAACCGAAACAGGCGCACATACTTTCGGCTGTTTGGTTGATGGCTGGGCTTATGTTGGCGGACGTTATTATGACCAGGGCAGTCCTTATATTTATGACACAAACCATTCAATAGTTTTTACTTACAGTTCAAATAATACTGTTGATGTTTGCGTAAAAGTGGAAGGGACACCAGATTATGAAGAAAATAAATATCTAAAATTTACTATTAACAATGTTGATATTACAAAACCTGCACCGCAAAACTGCAATTTTACCAATGCCAGATTTTCGGTTACAAGGGCAACTGACGGCAACGATATTGCGTTGGACAATGAAGGAATTGTAAAAATAACCAACATTACAAGCAATGATTCTGTAAAATTTATGAGCGGGACTTTCTACGGAACAAGAATTTCCGAAGGGCGTTTTGATGTACATTATAGAAATCCGCTACAACAAAAAACTGAATTTTAACAGGATTTTTGAAAGCACTGTTAAAATTTGAATTAAAAAAATTAAAAAAAAAATCTTAAAATATTATTATGAAGAAAGATATAATTATCGCAGGTTTCGGAGGACAAGGCGTTTTATCAATGGGTAAAATACTTGCCTACGCAGGACTTTTAGGCGGCAAAGAAGTAACTTGGATGCCCGCCTACGGACCAGAACAGCGCGGAGGCACCGCGAATGTAACAGTAATTGTGAGCGACACAAAAATATCTTCGCCAATGCTCAAATCGTTTGACATTGCAGTTGTACTCAATCAGCCGTCAATGGACAAGTTTGAAAACAGCGTAAAACCCGGCGGAATATTAATCTACGACAGCAACGGAATGACGCGCAAGCCAGCACGCACCGATATTTCGGTGTATTGCATTGATGCCACAGACAAAGCATTGGAACTCGGCGCGCAAAAGACATTCAATATGATTGTACTCGGCGGACTACTCCAAGCCGACCCGTTTTTGCCAATGGAAGACATTATGGCAGGCTTGAAAAAGTCGCTGCCCGAACGTCATCACCACCTTTTGCCAGCCAACGAAAATGCAATGAAAGTTGGCGCGGAAATAATAAGGAAAGAAAACTAAAAAATAAGAACTAAGAACTAAAAGTTAGGCGGAAATGCTTAACTTTTTGTTTTTTTGTTAAGGTGTCATTCCCGCGAAGGCTGTGTTAAGGTGTCATTCCCGCGAAGGCGGGAATCTCCAAATTACAATGAAGTAAGGAGATTCCCGCCTTCGCGGGAATGACAGGTTATTTTCATTTTTATTACTTTTTTTGTTTTATTTTTGTTTTAAAATCTGATATTTCCCACAATCTTTTTGCAACCGCTTTGTCGGCTGCTTTTTTTGCGATAGCAATTTTTACAGGTGCGCCTTTGCCTTGCAAAAAGCCGTCAAGTCCGATAAAATCGCCGCCTTTGACTTCGGCAGAGAGTGCAGCAACAACGGCAGGCATTGCGCCTTTGTCGGCAGACTGTGCAAAAACAGAGCAAAAGCCCCTCGCAAGTTTTCTGATAAATTGATTTTTGAGGATATTGGTTTCCATCGAAACGCCAGGGTGCGCCAGCACCGACTGAATATTGCTGCCTTGCGCTGCTAATCGGCGTTGCAGTTCGAGCGCAAAAAGCGTTGATGCGAGTTTGCTTTGCGCGTAGGCAGTCCATTTTGAGTAGAACGTCAATTTTTTTTCATTCGTTTTGTACAACAAATAGTTTCTTGTCAAATTCAAATCGTCAAAATGAATTTTTCCAAACTTGTACATTACGCTGCTTTGGGTTACAATTTTTGATGTTTTTTTGTTTGGAAACATCGGCAAAAGCAGGTTTGTAAGCAAAAAATGCCCAAGATAATTTGTCTGAAAAATCTGTTCAAAACCGTCTTTTGTCGTTTTGTGCGGCACAAACAAAATTCCTGCGTTATTTATCAGAATATCAATGTATTGATAGCGATTTTTGTATTCCTGCGCAAAATTTTTCACCGAAGAGAAATCTCCCAAATCGAGCGGAATAAAATCAAGTTGCGCATGCGGCAATTCGGCTGAAATTTTTTGCATTGCAGAGCGGGCTTTTTGCTCGTTTCGGCAGGCAAACACTACTTTTGCGCCCTGTTCCGCCAATTTTTTGGCGATAAAAAAACCAAATCCGCCATTTGCGCCCGTTACAACGGCAATTTTGCCGACAGCAGCGTTTTTTTCAATAATAAATTCATTTTGTTTTACCATACAAAAACCTTTTTTCTCAAAATGTTCTGCCAAATATTCCTGCTCGGTTTGTCCGGGCGTTGGTATCAAATTTGCCGATTTTATGCCCAAAGCGTGCAAGTCCATCAGCGTAGAATAGCCAGAACGGCAATAGATATTTTCGGCATTTTGCAACGCTTCGGCAAGTTCCGCATCTTCGAGGTGCGACACAATAGTAACATTGTTAATATTCTCAATATCAAGCAATTCCGCAGGCTTTCCCGCAACTATCAAACTTTTTTCGTCTTTATTCAAAAAAAAGTTCAACAATTTTTTTTCTAAAATCGTTCTGTGCGGTTCAACGCCTGAAATCAAAGCAATATTTTTGTATTTTTTATTTTCCACAGATTACACAAATTAACACAAATTTTTTTTGGCAAAATTAGCAATATTTTTCTGATTTTTTGAGAGTTTTACATCTCATTTTCACGCCGCAGGTTAGCGACCTGCGGTTATGAAAATTTGGCTTTTCAAGCCACGCTCCCCCAAAACAATAAAAGTTTATAACTTTATTTTTTTATCTTTTTTTATTTGCCGAAGTCGCAGACTCCGATTGTTTTAGGCATAGGTCGCAGACTTGGGCTAATAGGGGTATTATTCTGCAACAGAACGAATGGTATAACCAAGACTACGGTTTCGATAACCACAATCTATACTTTCAGAAGCAAATCGTAAAAAATACGAATAATTGCTGTCATACTGCGTACTGCTCCAATAATTGCCGTATGCTCCAACATAAACAAGCGCAAGTGTGCCGTCATCGGCATAACGATAACTTACAGCAGGCAAAAACATTGTCACCCCTGTTTCAATATCTCGAAATTCTCTACCCTCAATGCCATTTTGGGTTGTAAAAATACTGCTTACTTTGGTACTGTCAAGTAAAGATAAAAAATCTTCGTGAGTTGGAACTCGCCAACCAACAGGGGAAGGGTCATTGATTTTTTCCCATTGGTCACCAATAGCGTTTTCTGAATGCCAACCGAACACATCACCATTTGCAGCCCACGCTGTTTTTCTGTTCCACTGATAGAACATTCCTGCACTTTCAGGTGTATCTGCAAATGTGCCAACTTTATCAACATTGCAGGTTGCCCATTTTACTCCATTGATAACTACACCATTGTCGTATATTTTACCTTTTTGCCCACAAGCAGTTAAAAATGTTATTGTGCAAACAACAACTAAACAAATTTTATTATATTCAGACTTCATTATTTTTCCCTAAATTTGTGTCGGGCGCAACTTTTAATTGTTATTTAATTATTATTTATTTTGCTACATAAAACTCAGGCACATCAACCACAACACCTTTGTTATCAACCAAATACTCCTTATCATAAATCTTCAAAGCCACTGCCTTGCCGTCAGTTTTGAAAGCCGCTTTTGCGCTTTCTACTTCTACGGCGATAACTGCGCCCTGATAAATCACTTTAAACGACAGTTTTTTCCATTTTTATACAACTTCTTTCATATTACACACAGTTTAAAACTGCTGCCATTGCAATGCACAAGTTACGGCTATGCTAAACTTGAGTCAAAAACTGCAAGTGAAATGACTAAATTATATTGTCTCAACTAACTGATTTTTTACGGTTTCCCACGCAGTTTCGTGGTTATAATCTACATTAGGATTTAATATCAAAAAAGTATCTTCGATAAATTCGCGCATTGTGATTTTTTCTTCCATATTTGCCAAAAACTGCTTTTGTGTGGGCGGCTTTTCTACCGAAAAAGCAATATATTGCTTAAAACATTCCACAACTTTCTCACAATCAATGTTTTTATGCGTTAAAGCATAATACAAATCGAATAAATCGCGCCCTTTGCGGCGTTGATACAGGGCGCGAAGTTTTGTCCCCAAAAGTTCCTCCAACTGATAACAGTTTATATTGCAAGTTCCTGAAAACCAGCCGTTTTTAACTTCAAATAGAATTTCCACCAAAGGTAAAACATTAAAATGTTCGCGGGTATTGATTTCGATTTTGAGTTTCAACGGAATAACAGGCGGCATTTCCGAATCGAAACGATAAATAATTGTATTGTTGTGAATATGCTGTTTTACAATGCGTTTTGTCCCCAAAAACGACAACCGTTCTCTGATGCGTTTCAAAATCGGGTTGATTGGTTCCGACGAAATCTGTACCAAATCAATATCTTCCGAATAGCGAATTTGTGGTGAAAGATAAAGTTTGTGCAGTGCCGTACCGCCGCGAAACGCCAAATGCTCACGCAGAAAATCATCAGCAAATATTTCACAGACAGCGCGTTCAATAACCAAATCCTGTTCGGTTTGCTCGTATGTTTTCCAAAAATGGTAATCTTTCCAAGTTTCCAAATAATGTGCAGGTATCATACTTCTTTTTCTATTTCATAGTTAATATCAACTTTCCATTTGTCATCAATATTATTTTTTGAGGGCGTAATATTTGATAAAAGCGTATTGTGTAATTTTCTGTTTTTAAGTATTTTATGAATAGAATTTGCCAATTTTTCGTTTTCATAAAATTTGTCGAAAAGATAACCCAAACGCTGCAACGCTGCTGTGTGAGGATATTTTTCTGCCGCTTGTTTCATTTTCGAGGGCTTTATTTCTTCTATTAAATCGCTCAAAATCGGTTCAATACGGTTTATACCGCCTATTTTTCCACTATAATGCATAAAATCCAAAGCCGTCAATTCGGGCGACGAAACATTAAAATAACCTGACTGTGAGTTTTTTTGCACAATACTTTCCCTGTCCCATTGCTTATTTGTATAAAAACGAATTTTTGTATTCGGCAAATTCATATTTTTCATTTGCTTGTTTGCAACTACCTGAAATTCCATTGATTGCTGGTGTGCCGCACCGTACATTGCAGCCGCCGAGTACAATGCCAGATAATAATCTGTATTCAAGAATTGCATTAAATTATCCAACATCAGAAAAAAAGGTGTCGTATTGTTTAACGCATATTCCGGTGGAAGAGCTACATAAAAATTTTTGCGAACAGAAAATATTTGTTTTTTCTTTTGTAATCGCGACAAAGTTCGGCGAATTGCCTGCTCGCTCTTATCAAACTGTTCGGTCAATTCGGCAAACGAAAAGGTAAATTTTCGCTTTGACAGCAAAAATGTGATATAATCTTCTATACTATTGTATTTTATCCGCATTTTATTGCAAGTATTTTTATTCGTTTAACGACATATTATGTCTATTATTGAATATTTTTGGCAAAGGTACAATTATTTTTTGAAATAACAACTTTGCTCGCACCAATTTACATCGCTCGCTGCACAACTTGTCTCACGGCTTGAAAAACTGATTGCAAATCGCCGCAAGCAGGATATTTTTATTAGTCATACTACCATTGTTTTTTTCTTTTGAAAAGATATTCCCCAATATATGTTAGGCATATGAGTTCCCAGCCCTCACTTCCGAGCCAATTTAGTTCTCTTTCTCTTTCTAAGTCGGTACAGCAACCAAACTTTTTAACTTTATACTCAAATTTATCCATTTTTATTTTTGCTTTACTTCCGTCCTTTTTCGGAAGGTTTTTAATTTTCCCCGCTCTTACGGCTTCGCGAGTGCCTTGCCTCTCGTTGTCGCAAAGTTTTCCGACGGTGTTGTAACTCATTGTCGCCCACACTTGCAGTCAACTCTTAAATCTATGCCATTAATTCAAATAAAATATTTGAATTGTTTTTTATCTCGCCACATAAAACTTCGGTATTTCCACCACAACACCTTTCCCATCAACCAAATACTCCCTATCATAAATCTTCAAAGCTACCGCCTTGCCGTCAGTTTTGAAAGCCGCTTTTGCGCTTTCTACTTCAACGGCGATAACCGCGCCTTGATACAACACTTTGAACGACAGTTTTTTCCATTTTTTAGGAATTGACGGTGCAAATCGTAAGGGCAGGGCGCGCCCTGCCCCTACAGGCACGCGCATTCCGCCGAAACCGAAAATGATGTTTGTCCACGCCGCCGAAATGGAGGTGGTATGCAAGCCCTGATAGGTGTTGTTGTTGTAGTCGTCGAGGTCGAGGCGGGTGGCGAAACCGAAGAAGTCGGCTGCCTCGCCGTGCTTGCCGATTTCGGAGGCGATGACCGAGTGGATTGACGGCGAAAGCGAGGATTCGTGCATACAAATCGGCTCGTAATATTCGTAATTTGCCTTAATCACCTCGCGGCTGAAGTCCTGCGCGTACATAAAAAGGAACATCAGCACATCGGGCTGTTTTACCATATCGGTGCGGTAAATGCGGTCGTATGCCCAGAAATCGTAGAGCGGCAATTCGCTTTTTTTGATGCTTTTCAGGTCAATATGCGGCAGGTTGAAAAAGCCGTCGTGCTGCTCAAAAACGCCGTCTTCGCGCTGCAACATTTTCATATTGTC
>JAISKN010000084.1 GCA_031260925.1 Prevotellaceae bacterium
TTTTTGCGGAAAACCTTGATATAATCGTCTAAAAAGCCGATTGCGCCCATAAAAACGGTGGTGAAAAGCATCAGCAGCATATAAACATTGTGCAAAACGCCGATTAGCAGGCACGGAATGGTGATTGCCAGCAGAATGATAATTCCGCCCATTGTCGGCGTGCCTTTTTTCGCCATTTGCCCTTCGAGATTGAGGTCGCGAATGGTTTCTCCGATTTGTTTTTTTTGCAGAAAATCAATAATTTTCCGTCCAAAAATCATCGCAAACAAAAGCGACAAAATAAAAGCGATACTTGCCCTGAAAGTCAAGTAGTTGAACATTCCCGCACCGGGAAAATTCAATGTATCAAGCCAATGAAATAAGTAGTACAACATTTTTATTAATTTTAAATTGTGAATTTTAAATTATAAATTACGATGAGTTATTTCCACCATTTTGAAAATTCTTCTTTGCAATCACTTTCAGGTTTTTCGCTATGCAGACATTTCACATAACTTTGCCAACCATTTTTAACATATTCATCACAAGGAATAAATTGTCCATCTCCACAGTCAAATTCAGGCACAAGACAATCGCCAAAATTGCATTTTTTTGATTTTTCTGTTTTGTAACTTGTCCAATTACCAATAAAAGAATTATTTGAAAAGCCGTCTGCCGCTAACTCAGCAGCATTATACAGTATTTTATTGTTTTTATTAATTAAAAATGAAGAAGATAAAATACCTGAAAAATAACCTGTTGAGTTTTGTTTTTTATCTTCAAATAAATTGACTTCAAAGCGTACAATGCCTGATTTAACAATATTATATTCAGAAAACCACTCATCACTTCCTTTAAAAAAATTCTGCACTTTTAACTTTTAATATTCCTTGAAATTCGCAAATATTTTTATTCACTTTCGTTTTTCCATAAACAAAATATTCATAATTATTGTTTGGATTTTGAATAATTGAAATAAAATGAATGTGCAACCGCTGATAATTTTCGCCGATAAAACCTAATGCTTCGGTGCGTTTTATCATTTGTTCCAAATCTGCAAAAATGCTGTCGGGATTAATTAGTACTGACAAATCATAATTTTTGATTTCTTTGTAAAAATCAAGAATTTCGGATTTTTCCTGTGCTTGCATATTTAGAAAACAAGCGAAAAACAATGTAAATAATGATAACTTTTTCATATTTTTTTATTTTTTAATTATGATTTACGATTTTTGTTTTTTTGCCCGTTAGGGCATTAATATCAATAGAATAAATTTTACATCATCTTGTTTTTCCCGTAGGGAATTAACTGTTAATCTTCTACGGAGAAAATGTTGTGCGAATTTGATTTTTTATTGATATATATTCCCTACGGGAAATGTGTTGTTTTTGTTGTTTTTTCTATTGATATTAATGCCCTAACGGGCAAAAAAATGTGTTATTTATTTTTAAAATGTGAAAAATATAGCATTTCGTTTGGTTTTGCGGTCTTTATTTTTTCAATAATTTCTTCACCTTCAATAACTGATTCACAGGGAATAATAATTTTATTCGGCGAACTCTTTATATCATTAATCACTGCTAAATTTCCTGCCATCATTTTTTGTATTTTTAATGTGCCAATAATTTTAGGTCTAATTAATTTCATATTTTTTTATTTTTAATTATGATTTACGATTTTTGTCTTTTTGCCCGTTAGGGTATTAATATCAATAGAATAAATTTTGCCACATCTTGTTTTTCCCGTAGGGAATTAACTGTTAATCTCCTACGGAGAAAATGTCGTGTGAATTTGATTTTTTATTGATATATATTTCCTACGGGAAATTTGGCATCTCCATTATTAAATCGGTTTAAAAACATATCTTTGGTCATATTTAATGTCAAATAATTGTAAAAATTCGAGATATTCTTCCATAAAAGTACGTTTTTTATGGTGTTTTTCTTGTGTATCAATATAGTTTGCAACATTCGGAATCTGCGATTTTCCATAACTGAACGCCCCAAATCCCTCCTGCCACGAAAATTTACCCATTACAAAACGATTTTCATTTATCCAAAGAGATGAACTGCGCTTTACATTTTTCATTAAATCAGACGGTGCTTGCGTTGGCGACATACTCACAAGTGCGTGAATATGGTCAGGCATTCCGCCGATTGTCAGCAATTTATGTCCCTGATTATCAATTATTCCTGTCATATATTTGTAAAGGTCGTTCTTCCAACGGTCTTGTATTAAACCCAATCGGTTTTGAACGGCGAAAACGTAATGAACGTAAATTTGTGTGTATGTATTTGCCATAATTTTAATGTGTTAATTCCCTACGGGAAATGTGTTGTTTTTGTACGTTTTTCTATTGATATTAATGCCCTAACGGGCAAAAAATTAAATTAATATTCAGGAATTATATTGTCTTTTGCAAAAATAAAATCGTCTATTCCTATATCTTTTTGTTCTTTTTCTGTCATTCTGTTTTTTAGTGCTTGAATATAAAAGCCGCCGTAACAAGAATCATTTTTTAAATAAAGCCAATCAATTATATTGTTTTTATCAATTTTTACATCTTTGTCGTGTATATAGCCATAATATTCATTATCAGCAAGATAGACATCATAAACCCAAACATATTTTTTCTTTTTTATATCATTATAAATAAAAGTAAAAAAATATAAAGCCGTATCATTGCTCAATAAAGCATTTTCAAAATAATTTAGCGTAGATTTTGCAGATTTTGCGGCAAAATTCAATTCTATATCATCATTATAAGTGTTATATGCAATATCGTATTTTGTTGTCTCTTCGGGAATACTTGAAAAATAAACTGATGCAACAATAGCAACTATTATAACAATAATTAATATTATTTTATGCTGAAAAATATATTCCGACTCTTCCATATTTTTTATAAATTAATCTGTGAAAATCTGTTTAAATCCGTGTTATCTGTGTGCTATTGCAACGCTGCTTTAATTTCCTCGCGGTCATCAAAATGGTGCTTTACGCCTTTGATAATCTGATAATCTTCGTGTCCTTTGCCTGCGATGAGAATTACATCTCCGCTTTTGGCTAACTTGCAGGCGGTGCGAATTGCTTGGCGGCGGTCGCTGATAGTGAGCGTTTTATCTTTTTGCTCGGCGGTCAAACCTGCGAGCATATCGGAGAGAATGTCGTCAGGGTTTTCATCTCGCGGGTTGTCGGAGGTGAAAATTACGGTGTCCGATTTTTCAACCGCCTCCTTTGCCATAAGCGGACGTTTGCCTTTGTCGCGGTTGCCGCCGCAGCCCACAACGGTAATTAAAGTGCTGCTGCTCAACTTAATATCGTTAATCGTGGCAAGCACATTTTTGAGCGCGTCAGGCGTGTGGGCATAATCGACAATGGCGGTAATTCCATTTGCGCGAATGGTCTCAAACCTGCCAGAAACAGGGGTTAAGGCACTTAATTTCTCCAAAACTTGTAGGGACAACCCTTGCGGTTGTCCGAATTGGGCAGGGGCAATTTGGGCAGGGGCAAGCCCTGCCCCTACACCAAACAACAAAATTGCTGCACCAAAAACCGCAGTCAAATTTTGGGCATTGAATTTTCCAACAAACGGCGTAACTAATTGAAAATTAGCACAATCATTTCGTAATTTCCTTCGGCTTTTCAAGTCGTAATTCGTAATTTGTAATTGAATTTCCATTCCTTCAAAATCGCTCTCGATAATTTTCGTTTTGAAATCGGCGAGCGTGCGCGTTGAGTATGTGAATTTTTGCGCTTTGGTGTTTTGCAACATAAATTCGCCGTTTTTGTCGTCTAAATTTGTGAGCGCAAAAGCATT
>JAISKN010000095.1 GCA_031260925.1 Prevotellaceae bacterium
CTCACCGCTGCAAGCCTCGCCTACAAAGACAGTTACGGCACGGTTTTTGCTTTTTCAAAAACAAATTAGACAGTTAGACCGCTTCGCTTATAGATATGAGACTGTTTTGTCTTATTATCTAAAAGTCTAATATCTCATAATCTCACATCTAAAAGTCTCATATCTAAATAAAATCTTATGAAAAAAATCTTAAAAATAACGGCGATTTCGCTTGCCTCATTAATAATTGTCGTGCTAATTGCAATTTTGGCGGCGGTGTGGTTTGTCTTTACGCCATCGCGGCTTACGCCTGTGGTGCAAAAAGTGCTGGCGGAAAATGTAACCTGCAAAACGAGCCTTGATAAAGTTGATTTAACCTTTTTTAGCACTTTCCCGAATTTTAGCCTGAAAATCGAAAATATCACCTTTGAAAATGCAGTAGATTCCTCATTTTCAGACACTTTACTTAATGTGGAAAATTGCTTTGCAACGGTAAATCTTATGCAATTTCTCAAAAAAAACGAAGTGGTTTTAGAAAAATTTTATCTAAAAAACGGAAAAATAAACCTTTTTACCGACTCTTTGGGGCAAACGAATTTCGATATTTTTAAAACTGATACAACAAAAAAAGAGACTTCAACTTTTAAACTGCCCGAATTTATTTCTTTGCAAAACATTGATTTAGACAATGTTAGCATAAATTATTTGGACAAAAAAAGCGGAATTTCGGCAACAGGAAACGATTTGAAAATTGGGATTAACGGCGAACTTATAAATAATGACGGAAAGGCTGAACTTGATTTATCGCTGCAAAATATTGATTTTGAGTTGATTAACTCAAAAATTAAAGCGCAAACGCCAAAAATTGAGTTGAAAATTAACGGAACAAAAGACAAAAACGAAATCGCGGGCGCAATTTTAGCAAATATTCAATCGTTAATTTTTACTTACGAAAACGAAAAATACGTTGATAATAAGGATATTAGCATTAATTTTCCGCGCACAAATATTAATATTGACGAAAAACACACCAATTTATTATTCGGCTTTGCAGAGATTATTTTTGACAAAAAAGAGATTGATTTGGGCGGAGTAGTACAAAAAATTGACGAAGATTTTAACGTTGATATAGAACTTTCAACTGATTATTTGAATATAAACGATGTTGCGGCTCTTTTACCGCAAAGTTGGAAAAATTTGCAAAAAACACTTTCGTCAATGAAATTTGATGGAACAACTGCGTTAAACGGCAGAATTTCAGGTATTTACGGCGAAAATTCTATCCCTCAAATTTTTGCAGACGTTTATTTAAAAAACGGTAAATTGCTTTTAAAAGATTTGAAAGACTACCCTTTGAGCGATATTAACGGAGAAATTTCCGCAGAAATTGATTTGAACAAAAATGCCGTTTCCGCCCTGAATATCAGGACTTTGAGTTTGAAAACACTCAATTCTTCGGCAGTTGTCAGTGGAAAAATTGACGATTTATTGGACAAAATGTTGTGCAATGTAAACCTCAAAGGAGACCTCAATCTGTCCGATGCCAAGCCGATGTTGCCCAAAGATTTGAAACTGGACATTACGGGAACTTCGACAATAGATGCAAACGGAATTTTTACCATTGACCAAATTTCAAACGCCGATTTTAAGTCGATAAAACTCAATGCGCAACTTGACACGCGGAATTTTGATATGCTTTTCAACGACTCGCTGCACGTTGCTGTGCCGCAAACTCTTGTCAAAATTTTGCTGCCAAGTCCGCACAAAAACAGCCGCTTTTCAGAACTTGCGCAGATTGACATTAACGCGCCGAATTTGGACTTTTCTATGATTGATTTATTGAGCGCGAAAATCAACGCATCACAGATGAACGTTGGCATTTCCGACATTACTGACGAAAAAACGCCGTTTGCTGTAACCTGCGATTATCAAATGGCTTCTCTTGCGGCAAATATGGACACCATTTCGGCGAAAATTGCCTCGCCAAAAGGCACTGTTACAATGTTTCCGTCAAAAGAAAACAGCGCAAATACTGGCTACGATGTTTCGCTCAGCGGGCAGGAATTTTTGGCAAAAATGGGCAAAACTACCGAATTGAACGTGGCAAATATCAGCCTCAGCGGCGGCGCAACTTACAACGAAAAAGCCGAAAACGCGCTGTTGCAATGGAGTCCGAAACTCAAAGCAACTTTCGCAAATGCGAATGTTAAAAACAAAGATATTAAGGCAAAAGTGGCAATTCCTATGATAGATTTTGACTTTTCGCCCGAAAAATTTGTGATTAACAAGAGTAGAATTGTGATTGATAATTCCGATTTTAACTTGTCGGGAATTATCACAAATATTGATAAATACTTGAATAATAGCGGTTTGCTGACTGCAAATGTAAATTTCACATCAGACAAAACCAACGTTAAAGAATTAATGGAAATTGTCAGCGGTTTTGGCGCAAGCGACACAATCAAAAACGAAAAGCCCGAAAGTGGTGATACAGAGCCGTTTATGGTGCCTTTTGGCGTTGATATTACGGTAAATACGAATGTTTCGCGTGCAATTCTCAACACGACAGAACTGCAAAATGTAGGCGGCACGCTTATCGTAAAAGACGGCGTTTTGGTGCTTGAACAAATGGGTTTTACCTGCGAAGCGGCGCGAATGCAACTAACGGCAATGTATCGCTCGCAACGCAAAAATCATCTTTTTGTCGGGCTTGATTTTCACCTTTTGGACATAGAATTTGAAAAACTGCTGCAAATGTTCCCGCAAATTGACACAATCGCGCCGTTTTTGAGTTCGTTTGCAGGTAAAGGCGAATTTCACCTCGCGGCAGAAACCTATTTAAAGTCAGATTACAGCATAAAAACTTCCACAATTCGCGGTGCATCGGCAATTTCAGGAGAAAATCTTGTACTTTTGCCAAGCGAAACATTTGACAATATTGCAAAATATCTGATGTTTAAGAAACAAACGCAAAATATTGTTGACAGTTTAAACATAGAAATGACGCTTTTCCGCGATGAAGTGGAACTTTTCCCCTGCCTTTTGGCGATAGACAAATACCGCGTTTTTGTGTCGGGCAGATATTCGTATCCGACTTTAACGCAACGCTATAATCTTCACGCAGAGGCAGTTGCACCGCTGAAAATCGGTTTAAATATTTCTGGCACAGATTTCAGCGGCAGGCGCAATTACAAAATTGTCAAAACGCAGTACGCAAACCTCTACAACCCCGAAAAACGCAATCCTACTCAGCAGCATATTTTGGAACTTAAACAAATGATTTCGAGCGCGTTAAAGAACAATGTGAAATAGTTTTTTACCACGAATAATACATAACCACGAATCCGATAGTTAACCGCCATTGGTGCGTACCCTATCGGCAGTGAAAACTTGAAAGTGATATAAAAAATAAAAAAAGTTTTTACGGGTATAAACTTGCAAAATACGACATATTTAAAATGAAAATATTTTAATAAAATGATTGATATACTGAAAGATACAATAGATAGTTTCCAGATTGGATTTGTTTTCACCGCAGATGATTTTTCTATGACGGCGAGAAATCCCAGTGCGGTGAGTCGAAGTCTCAATGCGCTTGTTGCGGAGGGTTATTTGCGTCGTCTTTCCAAAGGTCGTTTTTACAAACCACAAATCAGTAAATTTGGAGAACTTTCGCCCGACACTTATCAAGTTGTGAAAGATTTACTTAAAAAAGACGGTAAATTAATCGGCTATATTACAGGATATTCTGCCTTTAACGATTTTGCTCTTACTACGCAAGTTTCCGCTATCTTGGAAATTGGAATGCGAAAAGAGAAAAAAGCCATTGTTAGAGGTATCTATCGCATTCGTTTTATACGGCAGGAAAATACGATTACAAAAGAAAATATTCCACTGCTGAGGTTGCTTGACTGTTTGCGGTTTTTTAAAAACATTCCCGATACCACGCCCGACAACGCTTGTCAGCGTTTGATTTATTTGATTGAAAAACTTAATGAGCAAGAAATATCAAAAATTAAAAAATTGGCATTAAAGTACACGCCTCAAGCAATCGCACTTTTGGGAGCAATACTTGAAACGGTTAATCCACAGGAAGATACGACAATGTTATTCAAAAAATTAAATCCAATAACGGTTTATAAACTTGGAATATCCGACACAATTTTACTAATGCAAAAAAAGTGGAACATTCAATGAGATTACACACTAACATACAGGATTTTAACGAACTGATTCGACTGACAGCAACGCATTTAAGTATTCTTCCTGAATTTATCGAAAAGGATTATTGGATTACGCTTATTCTCAACAATTTATCGCAATCTTCGCACGCAAACAGCGTAGTTTTCAAAGGTGGAACTTCACTCACGAAAGGGTATCGTTTAATCAATCGCTTTTCGGAAGACATTGATATTGCCTTACTTGACGAAAAATTGACAGGCAACGCACTGAAAACCAAAATCCGAAAAATTGAGAAAGCCATTACTGCCGACTTGACAGAAATTGAAGAACCTGGCGTAACTCGCAAAGGTTCGGTTTATCGCAAATCGCTTTTTCAATATCCAAGCAATATTAACAGTCGCCTTGTAAACAATATTCAAAAGCGTATCATTGTAGAAATTAACTCATTTGCAAATCCTTACCCGTTTGTACAACAAAAAATTACTTCGTTTATTACCGAATTTCTAACTGCAACTAACCAAGCGGAAGTAATACAAGAATACGGTTTACAGCAATTTGCATTAAATATTTTGGATAAACGCCGAACAATGCTTGAAAAATTGGTGTCGCTTATTCGTTTTTCATTTGCTAAAAATCCGTCAAAAGAATTGGCAAAGAAAATTCGCCATTTCTACGACTTGTACTATTTGGCAAAAGATGAAGAATGTGCAAAATATTTACAATCCTCTGAATTTCAAAATGATTTTTCCGAATTGCTAATTCATGACCAACAAGAATTTGACGAACCACAAAATTGGCAGACAAAGACAATTAAAGATTCGCCATTGATAACCGATTTCCCAAATTTGTGGACAAATTTACGTTCGACCTATCAAAATGAATTGATACCGTTGGCGTATTTAGAGATTCCCAGTGAAAATTTAATTGCAGAATCATTTATGACAACAATAAAAAAGACAGTATAATATTTTTATGTTATATTTAAAAAAAATTAACCATTAACCACTAAAAAATGTATCCAAAGCAAATTTTAGACGTTCTTTCAAAAATTCACTATCCTGCTGACAAAAAAAACATTGTGGAGGCAGGAATGGTGGAAGATGATATTAAAATTGACGGAAACAGGATTTCGTTTTCGCTGATTGCCAAAAAACAGAACGACCCCTTTATAAAATCGCTCGTAAAGGCTTGCGAGGCGGCGATATTGCAGTATATTTCGCCAGATTGTGAGATTAAGGGTAATATTTCGGTGAAATTTCCACAGGCGGAAGTCAAAAAAGAAAAACCATTGGCGCAGGTGAAAAATATTATTGCTGTGTCGTCTGGCAAAGGCGGCGTAGGAAAATCTACTGTGGCAGCAAACCTCGCTGTTGCGCTTGCGAGGCTCGGCTATAAAGTGGGCTTGCTCGATGCCGACATTCACGGACCTTCGATGCCCAAAATGTTCGGGCTGGAGGGTTTTCAGCCGATGGCATCTCTGGTTGATGGCAAAAATTTGATAGAGCCTGCCGAAAAATACGGCGTAAAACTGCTTTCAATCGGGTTTTTTGTTGAGCCTGAAAATGCGGTGATTTGGCGCGGAGCAATGGCAAGCAACGCCATAAAGCAGTTAATAGAGGAGGCAGATTGGGGGCAACTTGATTATTTTATTGTTGATTTGCCGCCCGGAACTTCCGATATTCATTTAACTTTGGTGCAAAACATCAATTTTACAGGCGCAATTATCGTCAGCACGCCGCAAAAAGTGGCTTTGGCAGACGCAATAAAAGGCATTCAAATGTTTAAAAACGACAAAATTAACGTGCCGATTTTGGGTTTAGTGGAAAATATGGCATATTTTACGCCTGCGGAATTGCCCGAAAACCGTTATTATATTTTTGGGCGCGAGGGCTGCAAACGCCTTGCCGAAGAATACGGGCTGCCGCTTTTGGCGCAAATCCCAATCGTACAGTCGCTTTGCGAGAGCGGCGATAGCGGACAGCCGACAGCATTAAACGACAATACCCTTTTAAGCGGAATTTTTAGAGAATTGGCAGAAAAAATATAATGTCGGAATTGCAACCTTACCCAGCGGCGTTTTATTCTTTATTTTCAAATTTGTTTTTGATTATTTCAGCAAGTTGATTTACAGCCTCTTTGTCAGTCAATAACACAACTATCCCGTTGATAGAATTGTCTTTGTTTTCTGTATAGTGTTGATTTATAATAATATCGCGCGGTTTTTCGCTGAATAAATCGTTAATTTCAACGTGCAGTAATTCGGCAAGTTTAGGAATGTAAGAACTTTTTATATCAGCCGTTCCAGCCTCCCAACTGACGTATGTTTTTCTGTCAACTCCGAGATAATCGGCTGCTTCCTGTTGAGAAACATTGACTTTTGTCCGTATTGACCTAAGGTTATTTCCAATATTCATAATTTAAAAAATTAAAATTAGTACAAAAATGTCCTGCAAAGGTAATATTTTGTTACGAAAGTTGGACAATATTTGTCCATTTTTTTTGATTTTCGTTTGAAACTTTATTTAGAACTTTGCAAAAAAATAATGTAATTGGTATTGATTTACTTTTACACAAAAAAATAACCTGAAAAATGAAAACGTTGAACACAATAAAATACAGTTCAAATATATGTCTAACATTGTTTTTGCGAGTGTATGAAATTTTTTTGTGCGGTTTTTTCATTTTTTATTTTCTTTTTGCAATATATTTCAAAAATAATATTTACATTTGCAAAAAGTTTTACGCCAAGCCGAAAAGCGCGTTGCTGTGGTGGAAATTTAATATTTGGTGTTTGTGTAAAACAAATTTAAGTGTTTGCGCCTCTACATATTAGTGATTATAAGGTAGAGGCTAATAAAATTACAATAAAAATCACATTCAATGCGAAAAAATGATAACGCAACATTGAAAACAGATTTTAAAGTTATCAAAAAAACACTTTAAAAAAAATAATATGACAAGAAAAAAATATATGGTAGCAATGGTAATGATTTTATTTGCTATTACTGCGTGCGATAAAAACGAGTTGGTTGATAATACAAAACCAATACAGAGAATTAAAGGAGCATCTGAAGAATATGCTTTGACAGAATACAATATAGATATGAAAAATTTTGCTTTGGTAATTAATCAATCTATCCAAAATAAAAATTTCAGAATATTATTAAAAGATGAAGCGTACAAACAAGTTGACGGAGCATTTGATGTCCTAATTTCAAGTATATTAGAAACAACGGTACCAAACTCAGAATTTACTGTCAGAAATTTACTAAATAATTCATACAGAGAATTATTAGAGGCAAAGAAATTTGATGCCAATTTTGAGTTAAATAAACTTTATGATACATATCCAGAGTTGCAAGTTTCTATACCTATACATCTGAAAAAATTGGCAGATAATATTAATGACATTCCGCCTGTAACTTTTATTACAGAAGAATATCAAACTGGTAAAATTGGCAGTTTGTTTGCCTTTAATGGCAAATATCACGAGGATATAGTACTTGACGGAATTGATGAGCCTGATTTTCCTGTTATAGTTATTGGGTTAAATGAACGAATGTATCGTTGGAATGTGACTATGTCAGATGATGTTATTGTCCCAACACCGCAAAACTTAACCGCAACAGCAACAACAGACGGAATTTTGTTGATGTGGGAAAAAAGCACAGGTGCTACTATTAACAATACAACAGGGTATCATATTGAGCGAAAAGAGATGAGTGATAACGATTACAGACGTATTCATTATTTACAAGGTGTTGATAATGTTGGTCTTATTGACCCATCTACAATAACAGGTAAAACTTATCTATATCGTGTAAGGGCAGTTTATCGTTCATCATTATTATGTAGAGATGTAACATATTCTCAATATTCAAATATAATTACAGTTGTAGGACCACCTCGACCAAATGCGGTATCAACTTTTTCCGCAATTCAAACATCAACTAATCATGTAGAACTAAACTGGACAAACCCTGCAACACAATATGGAGATGTAGAAATATCTCGATATAAAAATGGAATGACATCTTATGATTTGATTGCTACTTTAACACAAAACGATTATCATTATTTTGATACAGATGTGCATGGTGGAGATATTGTAAGATATGCTATCCAAAATGTAAGCCCCACTGGACGTTCCATTCCATTGTATGACTATGAATATGTGTCATATAGAAATCCTGCTCAAATATCAAATGTTAAGATTACAAAGATAAAAGTAGAAAATAGAGGTATGGAACCATGGGGAATGGGACCTCCTGAATTCGTTATTGCTTTGGCAGGAGGAAAGAAAACAGACCTTACAACAAAAGATTTAGGAACAAAACGATTTGATTTTAATGGAACTGACCTTAGAGGATGGGATAGGGAACAGTATTTTAATCGAACAATAAACGAATGGTTTTATGATGTTTATGAGGGAAACTATGATGTATTAACCATTTATATACAGGAAACAGACAAAGGCAAACTAAAAAAACTTGACTTAACAGGAAATGTTGGAGTTAAGGCAGCGGTAGGCATAAATAACGGTACTGGTGCAAGTGAAGGTAGTCCTAATTTGTCACCATTTTCTGCAGGTGTTTCCACCGAAAATACATTAGCTTATGAGTTTAATTTTGTTGATGAGGAAGATATGGGTTTCAACATATACTATTATTTTGAACCTGTTAATAAAATAATGGAATTCAATGGTGCTAACAATAGCGGGAAAATGAAAGTATATTTTGGGCAGTGAAGAATATATAATTTAAAAAATAACAATTATGGCTAAAAAATTTATTTATTTCATAATGCTGGCGAGCATTCTTGTTTCTTGTGAGAAGAACAATTTTACAGCGGAGTGCAGTTTTTTTGTAAATGGTGAAAAAATTACAAATAACGGTGGAGGCGTTAGTTGTAACTTAAATTATTTTGCAAACGATAATACCGTTTCTGTTAATTATCATCGTATTTCTGGAGCCGTGTATAATAATGAAATTTTCAGCGAAAGCGACACAGTAAATAGTGTTAACTTTGATTTTATAGATAATGACGGCGGGAATAAATCTCATTTTGAAAGAAAATATGAAATTGATGTTGCTGAAATTAATCAGTTCTATATTAAGTACAAAGAAAAAACCTATAAGGCTGTTTCTGCGACTATTGACATAGAAACAGGTAATTTTATAGACAGCACTGACCCATTTGAAGGAAAGTACCATATAAAAGGCACTTTTAGCGCAGTAATGGTTTTAATGGAAAATCATTTAGATACCATTTATGTCGAAAATGGACTATTTAATTTTTCTGAAATGAATTTTTTAATAGCTCATCACCCATAAAAATTACAAAGAGAACTGCCTCAAATAAATTTGGGGCAGTTTTTTTGTGGAACCCTTATACCAAATCCATTTATAAAATAATCAAAAATGATGTTGATTTCTGGATTGCTTCGCTTCGTTCCTCGCTCGCAATGACGTATCCCTTTGATGACACGACTTTCGTCATTGCGAGGTATTTACTCCTTTCAGTCGTGAGTAATTCCGAAGCAATCCAGAAAAAATACAACCCCCCGCGCTTCGCGCACCCCCCCTTTATAAAAGGTGGGATACTGCAAAGTTACTGCAATATTGCAGGTTACGAGTAGGGGCAGGGCGCGCCCTGCCCCTACAATGCAGGTTACGCATAGAGGCAAGGCACGCCTGCCCTACAATGCAGGGTACTAACTCTCCCCTTTTACAAAGGGGAGATGTCCGAAGGACAGAGGGGTTGAACAAAACTTGCTACATCACCCAATGGCAACGCCTTGGGAAAATTGAATTCGTATTAATAAAAAAATGCGGCAAAAATTTTAAATTTTCTACCGCATAAATTAATCATTAATCATTAACCACTAACCATTAACCACTATTTTAAGCATCAATATTTGCATAAGTTGCGTTCTGTTCGATAAATTCGCGGCGGGGTGCAACTTCATCGCCCATAAGCATTGTGAAAACTTGGTCGGCGTTGGCAGCATTTTCGATTGTGATTTGGCGCAGAGTGCGGTTTTCGGGGTTCATTGTGGTATCCCAAAGTTGCTCTGGATTCATTTCACCGAGACCTTTGTAACGCTGCTGCTGAATGCCGCTGTCTTTGCCATCGCCGTAAATCTCAATAAAGCGCAAACGCTGGTCTTCTGTCCAGCAATATTCGGCAACTTTACCTTTTTTACAGAGATAAAGCGGCGGCGTTGCAATATAAATGTAGCCGTTTTCGATAAGTTCTTTCATATAACGGAAAAAGAACGTCAAAATCAGCGTTGCAATGTGCGCGCCATCAACATCGGCATCGGTCATAATCACAACTTTGTGGTAACGCAGTTTTTCAATATTCAACGCTTTGGAATCTTCGGCAGTGCCGATTGTTACTCCGAGCGCGGTGTAAATATTTCTGATTTCATCGCTTTCAAAGGCTTTGTGCTGCAAGGCTTTTTCCACGTTAAGAATTTTTCCGCGCAAGGGTAAAATTGCCTGAAAAATTCTGTCTCGCCCCTGTTTTGCAGAGCCTCCCGCAGAGTCTCCCTCAACGAGGAAAAGTTCGGAAATTGCAGGGTCTTTGCTCGAACAGTCGGCAAGTTTGCCCGGAAGTCCACCGCCAGAAAGCGGCGATTTGCGCAGCACATTTTGACGCGCTTTTGCTGCTGCAATACGAGCCTGAGCCGCCAGCACCACCTTTTCTACAATAGTTCTCGATTCTTTGGGGTGTTCCTCCAAAAATGTCCCCAACGCCTCGCCAACAGCGCGGTCAACAATACCGCGAACATCGTCATTGCCGAGTTTGGTTTTGGTTTGACCTTCAAACTGCGGCTCTGCAACTTTCACCGAAATCACAGCCGTCAGTCCTTCACGGAAATCATCGCCGGAAACATCAACTTTTGCCTTTTCCAAAAGTTTTTTGTCGTCTGCATATTTTTTCAAAGTTCGCGTAAGTGCAATTCTAAAGCCTGTAACGTGAGTTCCGCCCTCGATTGTGTTAATATTATTTACATAAGAATGAATATTTTCCGAAGACGAAGTATTGTATCTCATAGCAATTTCCACAGGCATACCGTATTTTTCGGTATTGATGTAAATTACCTCATTTACAAGCGGTTGGCGCAGCGCGTCAATATAATTTACAAATTCTCTCAGTCCTTCTTCCGAATGAAAAACTTCCGTTTTTTCTTTTCCTTCTTTGTTGCCCTCCTCTTCGGTACGCACGTCTGTGATTGTGAGTTTTACGCCTTTATTCAAAAAAGCGAGTTCGCGCAAACGTTTTGCTAAAATATCATATTTATAATGCGTATCGAGTTTAAAAATATCTTTGTCAGGCAAAAATGTAATTATCGTGCCTGTATGTTCAGAAGTTCCCGCTTCTTTAACATCATAAAGCGGAATGCCGCGCGAATATTCCTGAACGTAGGTTTTTCCATCTCGATGTACTTCGGCTTTGAGCAATGAGGAAAGCGCATTCACGCAACTCACGCCCACACCGTGCAAACCGCCGGAAACTTTATAATTGTCCTTGTTGAATTTTCCGCCTGCGTGCAGCACGGTAAGCACCACTTCGAGAGCAGATTTGCCCTCATCTTCGTGCATATCAACAGGGATACCGCGACCGTTGTCTTTTACCGTGATGGAATTATCGTGATTTATAAACACCTCAATTTCAGAGCAATAACCAGCCAAAGCCTCATCAATAGAATTATCTACAACCTCATAAACAAGGTGGTGCAAGCCGCGCTCGCCAATATCGCCAATATACATTGCTGGGCGTTCGCGCACAGCCTCCAAACCTTTGAGTACAGTAATATGTTGCGCGTTATATTCTGTTGCGCCAACTTCATTTTTCAATTCTTCCGACATAATATAATATTTTGATTTATAAACAGTTAAAAAAAAATTATCGTTAATTTTTTCAGCCTGCAAAGATACAAAAAAAAACTAATTTAACAAAATATTTAAGAAAGCATTTTTTGATAAAACTAATTGATTTTTTAACTGTTATCAAAATAAAGTCAAAAATTTTACAAAATAAAAAAACTTTTTTATAACTTTGCAGAAATTTTTTAGAAAAATGGAAACTACATTAACAAAAACACGGACAAACGTTATCTCTTTTAATCCCAAAAATCAAGTGGAAAAAGGGCTGACTTACGAAATTATACAGAAACGCAAGCGAGAACAGCAGCGTTTAATTGATGCGGGCATTATTGAAAAACCAAAAATAAAAATTGGCTTTACCGTTGCAGAACGAATAGCATTTGACAACGGAACTCCCGTAGAGGAATTTTTTGATAAAATAGCAGCAAAATATGATTTCTAAAACTGTAATAATCAGCGACGAAGCAAGCGAAATTATTGGTAAATATTTTGAAAATTATCGTGTTTATCAATATCGTACAGATATGCCTGAACGCGCGTTGCATTATTCAAAAATAAGATATTTTTTAACGCATATTGATGATTTTTTAGACAAAATTTATATAATTGATAACGAAATTTATATTGATATAGAAAATATTTGTACAGTAAAATTTTCTATTTCAAGCAATGAAAATGAAATTTTAATTGATAATATTTATTTTAATTATTAAAAAATAAAATAAATAACAAAAAAAATGTACTTTTGCAAAAAAATTTTTACCATTGAAAAGTTATGATTTTTAAGAAAAAAGAACGGAAAATTAAAGAAAAGAAACCTGTATTTGATTACAGAATTTTTGTTGAAAAAAAACCAAATTTCAGAATTGAGGTGCGGAGTTTGCAGTATGAACTCAACCAAAACCTGAATTTGAATTTGCAAAACCTCAGGCTCATAAACGTTTATGACCTGTTTTGCTGTACCGAAGACCTGTTTAACGAAACACTCTACGGCGTGTTCGGCGAAACTGTTACCGACAACGTTTCAACCAAATCGGACTACGAAAAATTCCCGCATTTGGCAGTGGAATACCTTCCTGGACAATTCGACCAAAGGGCAAATTCCGCCGTTGATTGCGTAAAACTGCACGCAACAAGAGCGCGAATTTCGATTAAAAGTTCCAAAATACTGATTTTTGACAAAGATTTTCCGCAGGAAGATATTGAAAAAGTTAAAAAATATTTTATCAACCCGATAGAAACGCGCGAAAAAGATTTGTCGGTGCTTGAAAATGTTGAGCAGCCGTTAGCAGAGCCGCCAACACCGCTCGAAAACTTTATTTCGCTGCAAGAAAACGAGTTAGACGATTTCCGCAAGCAACACGGATTGGCAATGAACAACGCCGATTTGCAGGAAATTGTCAATTATTTCAAAGCCGAAAACCGAGAGCCTTATGAAGCCGAACTCCGAATTTTAGACACATATTGGAGCGACCATTGCAGGCACACAACTTTTACAACAATACTCCAAGATATTGAAATAGAAGACAGTTTTATTTCGGAAGAGATAAAAAAATCGCTCAATCTATACCACTCAATCCGCGTCGAACTCAAACGGCAAGACAAAGACATCTGCCTTATGGACATTGCAACAATCGGCGCAAGATACTTAAAATCAATCGGTTGCCTCGAAGATTTGGAGAAAAGCGAGGAGAACAACGCTTGCAGCATTTTTATTGATGTGGAAGTTGAGCGTGAAAATCCTTGCAGCAAAAAATTGGAAACAGTAACGGACAAATATTTACTGCAATTTAAAAACGAAACCCATAACCACCCGACCGAAATCGAGCCTTTCGGCGGCGCATCTACCTGCCTCGGCGGCGCAATACGCGACCCGCTTTCGGGCAGAAGTTACGTTTATCAGGCAATGCGCGTAACAGGCGCAGGAGACATTTATCAGCCTGTAAATGAAACCATTGACGGCAAACTTCCGCAAAAAATTATCTCCACAAAAGCGGCTCGCGGCTACTCGTCTTACGGCAATCAGATAGGGCTTGCAACAACACACGTCAGGGAAATTTACCACGAAAATTATGTTGCCAAGCGGCTCGAAGTCGGCGCGGTAGTCGGCGCAGTAAAAGCCGATTATGTGCGCCGCGAAAGCCCAGAGGCAGGCGATTTGGTGCTGATGTTCGGCGGACGGACAGGGCGTGACGGAATAGGCGGCGCAACAGGCTCATCAAAAGAACACACAGCCGAAAGTTTGGAAAAATGCTCATCGGAAGTGCAAAAAGGCAACGCACCCGAAGAGCGCAAACTGCAACACCTTTTCCGCAGAAAAGAAGTTGTAAAATTAGTAAAAAAATCAAACGACTTTGGCGCAGGCGGCGTTTGCGTGGCAATCGGCGAACTTGCAGATGGACTTGACATTTATCTCGATAATATCAAAACAAAATACACAGGGCTGAGCGTTACCGAACTTGCTATCAGCGAAAGTCAGGAACGAATGGCTGCGGTAGTGGCAAAAAGCGACAGCGCGCGTTTTATTCAATGCTGCGCAGAGGAAAATATCGAAGTGGTGATTATTGCAACCGTTACCGACACAAATCGCCTGCGAATGTTCCACAAAGGTGCAAAATACGTTGATATTTCACGCGAATTTATCGACAGCGCGGGCGCAAAGCATTTTTCAAAAGCAAAAATTGCCGCCGTAGAAAAAATCAACCCTTTTGAAAGAAATATTGAAGGAAAAAATCTTAGAGAAAAAGTTTTAAATAATCTTGCCGATAATAATGTTATCTCTCAAAAAGGCTTGATAGAAATGTTTGACTCGACAATCGGGCGTTCAACAGTGCTTATGCCTTTCGGCGGCGAAACTCAACGCTCAGAAACGCAGGTGTCGGTGCAAAAAATTCCGATTGTCAAAGGCGAAACTAACACCGCGAGCATTATGGCTTTCGGCTACAACCCGTTTTTAACTTCGTGGAGTTGTTATCACGGCGCGCAATACGCTGTGGTTGAGGCAATGGCAAAAATGGTGTCAGCAGGCGCGCGCCACAGCAATATCCGTTTTTCTTTTCAGGAATATTTTGAAAAAATGACCGAAGACAGCACCACTTGGGGAAAACCGCTTGCGGCTTTGCTTGGCGGGCTGCAGGCGCAAGTTGATTTCAAACTGCCTTCAATCGGCGGAAAAGACTCAATGAGCGGAACATTCGGAAATATCAACGTGCCGCCAATGCTAATGGCTTTCGGAGTATCAACGGTGAATGCCAACAAAGTGATTTCCACCGATTTAAAACAGACAGGAAACTCATTATTTTTAATAAAACACACGCCAAAAAGCAACTTTTTGCCAGATTACAAACAGTTAATCAGAAATTTTGCTTTTGTGGCAAAACAGATTGAAAATAAAGTGATTGTTTCGGCTTACGCAATAGGTTTCGGCGGTATTGCAGAGGCTATTTGCAAAATGAGTTTCGGAAATAATATCGGCGCAAATGTCAAACTCGGAATTGAAGACAAATTTTTTGAATATAATTACGGCTCAATTTTAATTGAATGTAAATCAGCCTTTTTCGAGTACGAAGATGCCGTTTATCTTGGAACAACTATCAGAGACGAGGCGGTTTATTTTAATGATGTGAAAATACCGATTGAGGAACTGTATCAGGCGAACACTGAAAAATTTGAGGAGATTTACCCCATTACCGCGCCGACAAATTCGGAGGTGATGAGCGTTATTCCCAAAAAACACACAGTGCGTTACAGAGGTTTTCCGATTGAACTGCCGATTGCGTATCTGCCTGTGTTTGAAGGCACTAACTGCGATTACGACACGGCAAAGGCATTCAAAAATGCAGGCGCGGAGGTTACAACGTCAGTTTTCCGCAACCAGTCAAGCCACGACATTCGCCTTTCGCTCAAAGAGATGAAACGCAAAATCGCCGATTGCCAGATACTTGTGATTTCGGGCGGTTTTTCGGCAGGAGACGAGCCTGATGGCAGCGGAAAATACATCGCAAATATACTTACAAACGAGGAAGTCGCAGGCGAAATCAATAAACTGATTGAACGCGGAGGCTTGATTTTGGGCATCTGCAACGGCTTTCAGGCATTGATAAAATCGGGCTTGCTGCCGTTCGGAAAACTCGGAAAGGTAACAGAAGACTCCCCTACTCTATTCCGAAACGACAACAACCGACACATTTCTATGGTTGCTGCCACGCGGGTAAGTTCGATAAATTCGCCCTGGCTAAGCGGTTTCAAAATTGGCGAAATTCATAAAGTTGCAATGAGCCACGGCGAAGGCAAAGTGGTGGTTTCGGAAAAACTTGCAAAAGAACTGTTCAAAAAAGGGCAAATCGCGTTTCAGTATGTTGATTTGCTGAATAAAATCACCGTAACGCCGCCTTACAATCCAAACGGCTCAATGTACGCCATTGAGGGTATGATTTCGGACAACGGGCTAATTCTCGGCAAAATGGGGCATTCTGAACGCTACGAACAGGGACTTCTCAAAAACATCTACGGCGAAAAACGGCAGGACATTTTCAGAAACGCAGTAAAATATTTTATGTATAATCTGAAAAAAAATAAAAGATAAAAACTGAAAAATAAAAGTTAGGTGTCATTCCCGCGAAGGCGGGAATCTCCTTACTTCATTTTATAAATGGGATTCCCGCCTGCGCGGGAATGACAGGTTTTTTTATTTTATTCTGTTTATTTAATCGTTTTTCTATTATATTGCTAAAAGTTAAAAATTAAAAATTTAGGTGTCATTGCGGGCTTGACCCGCAATCGCTCATAAGTGTTTTTCAATCGATTGCGGGTCAAGCCCGCAATGACACGGTATGATATTTTTATGTTACATATTGAAAAGTTTAATTTTTAGAAGTCAGAAGTAAAAAAAGCGGACTACGAAATAAAAAATCGTAGTCCGCAACTCTTAGTTTTTAGTTCTTAATTTTTAACTCCCCTGTCGTTTTTTACAAACAGCCAAAGTCCGCCCGAAATAGCAAGCGTAACGGCGCAGATTGCAAAAATTATTGACTTGTCGGGCGCAGCATTGACAATTTCGCCCATTTTGAAACTCGCCACCAACTGCGGCAGCACCACCGAAAGATTGAAAATGCCCATATACAAGCCCATTTTTGATTGGTCAACGCGCTTGCTCATTATCGCAAACGGCAGCGAAACCAACGATGCCCAACCGATACCGACAACGCACAAAGCAGCAAAAAAGAGAATAATTTGACTTCCAAAAAAGTAAATCGCGCCGTAGCCCAAAGCCATAAGAATTATTGAGGCGGTGTGCGTGAGCGTCATTCCGCGCTTTTTGGCGATAACATTGAGAACTAAAACAGGCAAAATTGCGCCAACTAAATCCCTAACCAAAAACGCCCACGAATTTGTGCTTTGCATTGCATCTGCCGACAAACCCGAAATCACGCTCGAAACGTAGAAAAACATATAAATATTCATTGTTTGCACGCCCCACCAAGTGAATGAGTGCGCAAGCAGAATTTTTTGAAATTCGTGGCTGTTTTCTTTTTGTTTAAAAATATTGAAAATCACTGCCAAAATTGCCAAAAGTTCGATTATTACACAAGATAATTCAACATAACTTAACGAAAAATAGTCAAATTGCAGTGCAACCGATTTATCTTCAAAACCGAGTAATTTTGCAAAAATAACATAAATTCCATAAAACAGAAAACCATAAAGCGGAAGTAACGCAGAGGCAATATCTTTAACTGAATTGCTTGATTTTGAGGTTGTTGCATTAACATCTGCCTCCAAAGTGCGCGGCTCGGCAATAAAAAACATCGGCACAATCGTAAAGAGCAGCGCAACTATCACGCCGACATAAATCAGCACTTCATTTCCAAAAATCACCGCAATCAGATACGCCAGCACGCCGAACGTTCCCGAAACGGTCTGCATCCAAGTATAGCCCTTGCTGCGCTCTGTCTGTTTGGTGCAATCGGCTATCAATGAGCGCGTTGGGTTGAAACTTACGTTAATCGACAAATCGAGCGTAAGTGCCACAACAACTGCGATAGTAAGCAGTCCGCTTGTGCCGCCTGCGCCAAAAATCTCCTGCAAAATGCCCAAATTTGGCAGCGCGAGCAGCATCAAACCTGTAAGCAAGCCGCCAATCAAAATCCAAGGTCTGCGCCTGCCGCCCATAAACCAAAGTTTGTCGGAGAGCGCACCCACAATCGGTTGTGCAATAATTCCGGCAATCGGACCAGCAGCCCAAACAATGCCAATTTCGTGAATATCAAGCCCGTACTTTACCGACAAAATCCAACTCAAAGCCGAAATCTGCACCGAAAGTCCAAAGCCCATTGCCGTAGCAGGCAACGAAAGCAACGCAAAAAACGAGTTGCTCATTTTTTTCTGAATGTTTATCATACTTTTTTAGATATTAGATTTATATATTATTTTTGTGCAAAAGTAAAAAAATATTTTTGCTAACAATATAATATGTATTTTTTAAGTAATTGTTTTTAATAAAAAAATGGGCTGTATTGTAAATATCTTGTCCACAGATTACACAGATTTACACAAATGTATTATCTCTAATAATCAAATAGTTACAGAGTTTTAATAATTGTAATTTGTGTAAATCTGTGTAATCTGTGGACTTTTTAAACGCAATTAAAAAAGTAGAAAAAAGCAGCGATTATTTTTTTATTTCTGCTATTATATTTAATGTGTATTGACACAATTCCGTAATTTTTCCCCAGTTTTTTGCCTCAACAACCTCTTTTGGAAAAAGGTTGCTGCCCATTCCAACGCACATTACGCCCGCATCAAACCAACTTTTGAGGTTATCGCGTTCAGGTTTTACGCCGCCCGTAACCATAATATTACTCCAAGGCATAGGTGCTTTGAGGCTTTTGACAAAATTTGCGCCCAACACATCACCCGGAAAAACCTTGCACACATCGCAACCAACCTCTTGCGCCGCGCCCACTTCCGACACCGAGCCGCAGCCCGCAATGTACGGAATTAGCCGCCTGTTTGCAACTTTCGCAATATCAGGGTTGAAAAGCGGCGACACGATAAACTTCGCGCCCAACTGAATATAGAGCGCGGCTGTCGGCGCGTCAATCACAGAGCCGATGCCCAAAATCATTTCAGGGCAATTTTCGGCACTCCATTTCGACAGTTCGCCAAAAACTTCGTGTGCAAAACTGCCGCGATTGGTAAATTCAAACACGCGCACACCGCCATCATAGCAGGCTTTCAGCACGTTTTTTGAAATTTCCGCGCTGCCGTTGTAAAAAACAGGCACAATTCCCGTTTTTTCCATAACCGAAAAAGTTTTTATTTTTGTCATCTTATTTTAGTGATTAGTAATTAGTGTTTAGTTATTAGAGTGTAGAGTGTAGTTTCTGTCAATAGATAAACATAACAATTTATATGCTTATATTATTTATAATCAGTATTTTATGTTTTATTGTAGATATATTTAATACTTTATTAGAATATATTAAAAACGACACTCTAAACTCTACACTCTAATAACTATACTCTAAACACTAACTGAATTTGCATAAATTCTCAAAAAAATATCCTGCAATTCCTCCTGTTCGCCATCAATTTTGTTTAAACCGCGTATCATATATTCAACAAATTTTTCTTTGTCCTCTTTTGTGTAAAATTCGGCAAAATCATCTGTTTTTTGCAAAATATCGTGTGCAATATAATTTGTTTTCCAAAGTTTATAATTTGCAAAAATTCGTTTGTCAATAATTTCTGCCAAAGCCCTAAACTGCTCTGAATGAGGCAGTTCCGCACATTCACAAAGTTCTTTTTCTGACAATGTATCACAAATTGCAAAGTGCGCTTGTCCTTTGAACTGCTTTATTCCTGTGAGAATGCTGTTCAAATCTTCATTCGGCGATTTTTTGTAAGTTTGTCGGCGCGAGATATAAATTTCCCGCGTTTTTAGAAAATCGCACGGCTCGTATTCGTAACTAACGGCTATCGGCGTGATATTCAACTCTGCCAAATTGTCCGAAAATGGCTTTTTGCTACTCATCGCAAACATTTTCAGCACCGCAATTTCGGTACGGTCAGCACCGTCTTTTGTGCGCCCGTTTCGTTGCGCAATCCAAGTAGATTCGTGCTTTTCGGTGATTGCGTAGCGCATATATTCCGACACTTTGAGAGAATTTACAAAGATTTCGCGAATTGTTCCGCCGCGCACAATTTTGAACATTTTATTGATTTTGCCAATATCGACCACAATTTGCGGGCGCATAAGGTTGCTGCCAAA